>JALNYO010000002.1 GCA_023229765.1 Syntrophales bacterium
CGCCCATTCTTCAATCAGCAGACGATCCTTCTCAGAGCACTGTGGAATGTGATAACCTTTGGGCATATTTTTTACCTCCTGCCCAAAAGTATATCATGTAACTATTAATTATGCAAGTAAGCACTAGCGTACGGAATTCCTCTTCACTCTTCCGCAGCGCCTCCTCCGCCTTCTTGGTCTCGGTGATGTCAGTATTGAAGCCATACCAGGTTATGCTGCCATCAGCCAACTTCTCGGGTGTTGATTTTCCTAATATCCACCTGATTGATTGACCCGGAATTTGTACTCTATATTCCAATGCCCAGATCGTCAGATGTTTGGCTGAGTATTCAATGGAGCCAACAACTTTATCTAAATCCTCGGGCAATATTACTCTGGCAATTGGAGAAAAATCCTCGCGTATATCTTCTGGTGAACATCCAAAAATATCTTTGACAGCTTCTGTGGTGAACGGCACGCAGAATGTTCCGTCAGGCCTCTTCGTAAACTGATACATCATTCCGGGCGCCCAGGAAGTAAGTTTCTTTAATTGGATGTCACGTTCCCGCAGCTTCTCCTCCATCTTCTTGCGCTCGGTGATGTCCTCCGAAATCCCAAGGAGAAACTCGGGTTCTCCTTTCTCGTCCAGGAGCGGCACCTTTTTTGTGTGCATGGTGCGCTCTCCCTTGGTGCGGGTCTGCAGCGATTCTTCCGGGATATCCAAAACCTCCTTTCCGTTTAGAACATCCCGATCCTTCTTCGTAAAGTGGTCGGCCTGTTCCTTTGGAAAGAAATCGTAATCGCTCTTCCCCAGCAGGTCGTCCCTGGAATAACCCAACAGATCCTCTCCCGCCCGGTTGAACCGGATGAACCGGAGATCTCTGGCATCCTTGAGGAAGATCATATTCGGAATATTCTCGATGATCGAATCAAGAAAGATGTTCGTTTGCTTCAACTTTTTCTCGGCCACCCTGCGGTCAGTAATGTCGCAGACCACACTTACGACACCGGTCCGGCGGCCTAAGTCATCGAGAATTTCTGTTACCGTATTCTCGGTGGGAAAGACGCTTCCGTCTTTTCGTCTCATTTGAAATTCGGTACGAAACACTCCATTTGCGTCCAGAGCAGGAAAGAGTTCCTGACCAAAAAGGTCGTACGATAATTTATCCACATGCAAGACATCGGTGCTGCAACCAATCAAGTCTTTCTCTCCAAAGCCGAAGATAACCTCTGTCGCGTGGTTGCAAGCAATGATCTTCCGGGTGTGTGGATCTACTATAAAAATGGCTTCGTCCATGCTGGCAAATGTTTTATCCAGTAATGTCTTGGCCTTGTTAAGTGCTTCTTCTGCCCGCCTGCGCTCGGTGATGTCATGGGATACAGAGATTATGCCCACAGGCTTCTTTGCCTCATCCCGCATAAAGGACAGATGGTTCTCCATAAAAACGATGGAGCCGTCTTTTTTATATTGTTCCAGCTCCACGATGCGGATTCTGTCGGGATCTGCCGTACCACTGGCTTCCAATTTCATCTCTTCTTCAAAAACCTTGGCGCTGATCTGCAAGGATTCAGGCGTCATGACCTGTTCTAAGGTCTGCGCCACGGCCTCTTCTGCCGTGTATCCCCGCATACGCATGATGGAAGGGCTGACATAGGTAAAACGCAGGTTCATATCCATGACCGTTATAACATCCGCCATGTTATCCAACACCCAACGGTACCTCTCTTCGCTCTTCCTGAGGGCCTCCTCCGCTCGCCTTTGGGCCGTTACGTCTAACAATATTCCGTGTGCACCCTTAAACACGCCGTCTTCGATGACGGGCCTGGTTTTCGTTTGCGCCCATCTGAGTTCTCCTGATTTATTGAGGACTCTATAATCAGATGGTTTTTCTGTCCCTTTGCTGAGTTCGGAAAACCATTCCGTCATAAGATTAAGGTCATCTTTGTATGCAAGATCGATAAAGCTCTTTCCGACAATTTCAGTCGAGTCAAATCCCAGCATATCCCGGACAGCCGGACTGATATAAAGGACCATACCCTGACTGTCCAATTCATAGATGACATCCCTAAGGTTTTCTACAAGACTCCGGTATTTCTCTGGGCTTTCTGATTCTTTCAGCGCGGCATTTTGCAGGCGCAATTCCGTCAGTTCATCAACGAGCTGCTTCTTGGTCTTATTATCATCTTTCATAATGTCACCCATACCTATGCCTCAACCCGAATTGATAAGAATTGGCTTTGCCGTGAGATGAACAGTAAAAGCAAACTTTATGCCAATCACCGAATGAAATCATGATCATGGAATAAGCATTTAAAAGCAATCGATTAGGCGAATCAGGGGTACGACAGAAAAACATGAAATGATCCGCTTATCCTCAATATTTGATGGAACCTCATCATATTGAGGGATACCTTGAAGGGAGGCGGGGAGTCTACTTTGTGTTCTTTTGTCTCTGGCCGGACTATCCAGAGCTTATTGAATGCTGTTTGAAATAAAGCCTTAACGTCAAAAACATCGGACGGTCACTTACAGGAAGTTAAGCCAACCCTCGATCATCCGCCCAATAATGCCACCTGTGATCCGGGATTCATTGATATGCCCAGATACCGAAAATCTCAACTTGTATTTGCAATATTCACCTCCAACCGCATGCAATTTTCCTTTTCCCTTGACAGAATCCCTCCGTCCTTCTATCGTCACAGCCACGTGATTTCTCAACAAGAGCAATTAAAGATAGACAGCCGTACCCCGGTGCGGCGGGAAGAACAAAGAGCATGAGCATGTGCGATAGAAGAGTCGAAAACATCACCGGAGTCCCCCGGGGGGATAATCCCCGTAGCCGCAGAGCGGCGTTCGGCAGCAAGGATTGGTTCTTATTCAGGAGGCTGCTGCTTCTGATCCTGCTTCTGATCCTGCTGTTGCCCGTTTCCTCAATGGCCGAAAGCCTTACCTGCAGACGACTGCCCATGCTGATGGAAGGGTTCCTGGCCAATCACTACGCAATGAAGAACCTGACAGGGGAGATCAGCGCTCACGCCGTTGACCAGATGATCAAGGGGCTCGATCCCTCCAAGACGCTGTTGTACGAGTCTGATGTTGAAAGGCTTAAGCCGGTTCTGCAAAGCATGTTTGCAAGCATACAATCGGGCAACTGCCTTGCGCTGCAGCAGGTGCACGATGTGCTGGTTGAGCGGGTGCGGGAGAACGAGGCAATTGTCAAAAAGATTCTGGGGCCGGACTACCGACTCGACGAGACCGTTGAGCTGAACATCAACGTTAACAAGCGCCTCTATGTGAAGACGACGGCGGAAAGGCTGGGGCTCCTGAGAAAGGTCGTGCAATTTCAGATCGAAAACGCCCTGCTGGCAGGCGTTGACTTGGCGGAGGCCAGGAAGCAGCAGATTCACCGCTACGAGCTGCAGACGATGCGGGTCGTCGAACACAATCCCGAGAAACTCATTACGAACCTCGCTGAAGCCTTTGCCCGAGCCCTCGATCCGCACACGAGCTACCTGTCCCCCGAAAACTTAGCAGACCTCCAGATTCAGATTCAGCTTTCCCTGGAAGGGATCGGAGCCCTCCTCAGCAGCGACAACGGATTTACCGTCATTGAGGAGTTGATTCCCGGGGGAGGGGCCGAGCACTCGGGCCTACTTAAACCGAAGGACAAAATCATCGCCGTGGCCCAAAGAGGGGAAAAGCCCGTTGGTGTCATCGACATGGACCTGCGCGAAGTTATCAAGATGATTCGCGGCAAGAAAGGCACGCAGGTCACGCTGACCATCCTGCGGCAGGCGGAAAAGACGGACCGCTTCGACGCTACAATCACGCGCGACAAGATCGACATCAAGGAGCAGGAGGCCAGGATTACCTACGAGACACGGACAGTGGACGGCAGACCATACCGCTTCGGCGTGATCGATCTTCCTTCCTTCTACGGCGATGAAAAGGAAAATAAGTCCTGTTACGAGGACGTGAAGAACCTTCTCGTGGAGGCTATGCGGCAGCGTGTCGATGGAATCGTGCTGGACCTGTCACGAAACTCGGGGGGCCTGCTCAGGGAGGCGGTGCGCCTTGCCGGTCTTTTTATTGGCAAGGGCGGAATCGTGGCGACCCAAGACAGTCGCGAGCAAGTGACTATTCTTGCCACTGGTTCGTCCGCATCAAGAACGAAAGTCGACAAGCGCATCGTGATTACGCTCCCGGCAGAAGATCACCGCGCAGTCTACACAGGCCCCCTAGTTGTCCTGACGAGCCGCTTGAGCGCATCGGCCAGCGAGATCGTGGCGGGCGCTCTCAAAGACTACCATCGCGCTGTGATCGTCGGGTCGGACCATACCTTCGGCAAGGGGTCCGTGCAGGAACTGACATCCCTGCCCTGGGATCTGGGTGGCATGAAAGTCACCACGAGGCTGTACTTTCTGCCCGGCGGCCAGTCTACGCAGAAGGTGGGCGTAGAAGCGGATGTCCAGCTACCGATGTGGTTCATTCTCGAAGATATTGGTGAAAAGGAACTGGATTATCCGCTTCCGGTCCAGGCGATCACACCCTTCCTTGCCGTGCCGGGAAATGCTGCGCCACTCTGGAAACCTCTAGTGCAACCCATACTTGCGGAGCTGGCAGCAAGGTCCAAGGCCCGGGTCGCCAAAGACGCGAAGTTCACCGAAATCATCAAGAACAACAAAGAGGCCGCCGGCAAGAAGGGCGTTGTCCGGCTTGCCGACTTGCGCAAGGAGATGGAGAAGGACGTCGGCGGCAAGAAAAAGGAGACGCCTGCCGAGCTTAAGAAGGAAGCCCGGGATCAGTATGCTCCCTTCGTGAACGAGAGCATCAACGTTCTACTTGATATGGTGACGCTGGGGTCATCCCTGCGCATTTCAAACCACATTCAATGATCTGGTCCGATCAGCCGCCCTACACCTTTGTATTTGAAGTGTTCTGCGCTCGCAACAAAAGTAGATCCAAGGAGGAAGTACGCTTTAGTCGGATGAACCTTATTTAAATATCTACACAATAAAGCGTCTCAATAACCATCCGCCGCCTCAGACGGCGCATCCTGTCATGACCCACTTTATAGCCTTTGGCCCACAGTCCGTTGCGAATCTTCCGGCTTCCGTAGAACGGATATTCCAGATGGATCTCGTCGATCTTCCGCATAAGTTCCATCTCCTTAGGGCTAAGCGGCGCTGGAGTGTAGCAGACGAAATATCTGTTAGATCCAGAAGATTGCAATGTTTTGTCACCGGAAATTTCTCCTCCTTAGATGGCAATATCATTTGCTCACCTTTACCACCCACCGGCCGCTCTTGGCTGGGCCAATTCGATCGATGACGCCATTGCTCTTTAGTTTTGCCAGATTCTTTTCGATTTTTCTCTGTGAAATACCGACCTGCGATGCCAGTTGTTTTGCCGATATTTGAGGATTGTTCTTTAATAAATTCAAAAGAGGTAATTGCAAAACGCCCCATTCTTGTCATTCCCGATAGAGACATTATGAACATTAAGCTTCGCTTTCGGGAATGACAAATGGTTTTGCAATTGCCTCAATGGCATAAATTAAAGCTTTCCTCCGGGCCCAGAATTTTGCCGGCGTGCCAGTGGTTCGTTCGCCGGGGGAGAATCTTGAAAATGTCTAAAACCGAAAAGGCCATAATATTAATCGGCCGGAACCTTCATCCAGATCCGGTAGAGTTTCTCTTCGCCCTCCTCGAAACACCTGTAACCAGTGGGGTCTGCCTCTTCGACCAGCACCTCTCCCAGTTCCCGGCACTGTTCCAGCCAGTTCCGGAAATGGGTGCCGCCCCCCAGATAGACCATTCGCCATTTTACCCCGCGCTCGTCCACCCGTTCCTGAAGAAGCTTTTCCTCAGCCCTAATTTCCTTAACGGTTTTCAGGTTTATCTGATTTTTTGCGTGCATATTTTTAAGACTGCTCCCGCAGGTATTTCTGGAGCCGGTCCATTCCTGCGCGGATGTTCTCCAGAGAGTTCGCGTAGGAGAAGCGCAAATAACCCTCGCAGTTTTCACCGAAATCGATTCCGGGGGCGACACCGACGTGGGCCCGCTTCAAGATATCAAAGGCCATCTTGTAGGAGTCATTGGAATATTTCTTTATGTTTCCGAGAATATAGAAGGCGCCGGTCGGCGCCACATTTATCCCGAGCCCCATCTCGGAGAGTCTGTCGGTTATGTATTTTCGCCGTTGATCGTATATTTCCCGCATCCGGCTTACCTCCTGCCCTGCCTCGCGCAAGGCGGCAACCCCGGCCCATTGGACAAAGGCGTTGGCGGAGATGAAGAGATTCTGGATGATTTTCTGCATTGGCCGCACATAAGCCGGCGGGACAATCAGATAGCCGAGCCGCCACCCGGTCATCGCGTAGGCCTTCGAGAAGCCGTTCAAAACGAACGCATTATCGGTAAATTCCAGGATGCTGCGCTCCTTGCCCTCATAAACGAGACCGTGATAGATCTCATCAGAGATTACCGGAATGCCGAGGGCGGCGATCTCGGTCATCCGTTTTTCGCAGAGGATGTTGCCCGTCGGATTGGAAGGGGAGTTGATCATTATCAGGCGGGTTTTGTCTGTCATTTTTCCCCGGATCGCGTCGGCTGACAGTTGAAAGCCGTCTTCTTCGTAAACCGGCACATTGACGGGCGAGCCGCCGAAGAAACTGATCATGTTCGGATAGCAGGGATAATGCGGGTCAGAGATGATGACCTCGTTTCCCTTTTCCAGGAGGGCCGAGAAAAGCACCATCATTGCCGGCGAGGTGCCGGAGGCGACCAGCACCTGGTCGGGTGAAATGGCAACCCCGTATCTTTCCAGGTAATGTTCGCAGATAGCCTCTCTGAGTTCAAGCAGCCCCAGGCTATGGGTGTAGTGGGTCTGCCCGTCGCGCATCGCGCGCATCCCCGCCTCTTTTATGCAGTCCGGCGTGTCGAAATCGGGTTCGCCGACTTCGAGATGAATGATGTCCGTCCCGTTTCTCTCCAGCTTCTGCGCTTCCTCAAGCACATCCATAACGATGAACGGAGGGATGTCCTGTGCCCTTTTTGCGATTGTGCTTAACATAGCCTCTAAACCCCCGATCTTTCTTGTAAAGTTTGTTCTCTGACTGTCTCAGTATAGAAGAGGAAGCCAATTGCAAAACCCCCAATTCTGTCATTCCCGCGACTCTTCTGAGCGGGAAAACGAAGTTTAATGTTCATAATCCAGCGTCTAACTGCTTAAAATCATGGATGCCCGACAGAAGCATTCGGGCATGACAAAACGTTTTGCAATTGGCTCGAGGGAATGTCTAATTTTTTTGCCAGCGCCAGCAGCTCTTCCGGATTGGTCAAATCACCGGTCAATTCTTTAACCTGGATAATCGGCAAGCTGGCGCGCGAGGCCAGATTCTCCCACCAGCGCTGCTGGGCTCGCAACTTCTTTTTCAGAAAATCGGAACCTTCGCAGATCTCTTCAGCAAGAAGCTTGTTCATGATGTAGCCATTGACATTGATGCCGAAATCCGCCAGCGCCGCGGCGATCAACAGCGCCTGTTCTACCGGCAGGCGCTCCGGGTTCGCAACGATCCAGGCGGATGTCTCGTTTTTGAGCATCGTGATTACATCCTGCGTCAATTGCCGCCATTGGCCGATCAGCTCCAGTGGATCGGCGTCTTTGAACAGCCCCTTGAACTTCAGGTAAATCTTCTGCGCGTCGGTAAGATGTGCGTAGAACAGCTTTTGCAGCTCCAGCAGCTTCAGCGTGGTCGAAGTCGGGGCCGCATCCCAGATAATAATGTCGTATTTTCCGGACTGCTGAACGTCCAGCAGATAGGAGAGCATGAATTCCTCGTCGATGCCGGGCGCCCCTTCGATATAGTCGAGGATATCCCTCTCCACCGGCAAAAACGCGGAGAGGACGGTAAAGATGTCGTCGGCGAATTTTTCATGCCAGAGTTTAAGCACCGCCTGGCGGGAAAGCTCGACGACATCCAGATTTGGCGCCACCGTTACAGCCTGCTCTTTGAAATCACGGCCGAATATCTCTCCCAAAGACCCGGCTGGGTCGGTGGAAAGAAGCAGCGTGCGTCTGTTTTGCGCGTAACCTAGGGCGCAGGCGGTCGAAAGGGTTGTTTTTCCGACCCCTCCCTTGCCGGTGAAAAGCTGGATGGATGTTCTTGTTTTGGGGGCTTGAAGGTTCATCTTATTGTATCTCCTCTTGATAATTTTATTCGAGACGTTTGTGGAAGCGTTGGATTGCGCCGGCAAAAACGACTATGCCGAGCGTGGCGAGCGCGGCGTACTGCTCCCACAGAACGTCTATTCCCACCCCTTTCAGGAAGACGCCGCGGATGATCACCAGAAAATAGCGCAGCGGGTTAAGATATGTCAGCCATTGAACGACAATCGGCATATTCGAGATCGGAAAAACAAACCCGGAGAGCATGAAAAACGGCAGCAGAAAGAAAAAGGTCGTCATCATTGCCTGCTGCTGCGTTTTCGAGACCGTCGAGATGAAAAGCCCGATTCCCAGCGTGCTTAACAGAAAGAGGCAGGCCGCCCCGAAGAGGTCCACAACGCTGCCGGCAAGGGGGATGTCAAACCAGAAAATGGCGAGCGGCGTTATCACAACCGCCTGCCCCAGCGCGATGACGATATAAGGGATAGTTTTGCCGATGATCAGTTCGAGCGGCTTGATCGGGGTGACGATCAGCTGCTCCATCGTGCCGACCTCCTTTTCCCGGATAATGGCGATCGAGGTGAGCAGCATCGAGATCAGCATGATGATGAAGGCGAGGATGCCGGGGACGAAGAATTTCTGGCTGTCCGTGTTGGGGTTGTACCAGGTGCGGATGCGGGCGTCTATCCGGCCGTAGGAAAGATCGCGGTTGTAGAGTTCGTGGATCAGTCCGGCGTTGAATCGGTCGACAACCGTTGACAGATAAGCGAGCCGGACGGCGGCCATGTTGCTCATCCCGCCATCCGCCAGTACCTGGATATTGGCGGTTTTTCCCCGGCGGATCAAGCTGCTGAAGTCGGGGGGAATCCGGATTCCGAGGTCGGCTTTGCCATCCAGAAACAGCTTTTCCATATCTATTACAGAGGCGGGGATGCTGGTAATTGTGAAGACGCCGCCGGCCGTCAGGGAGTCGAGCAAGAGGCGGCTCTCCCTTGTTTGCGCCTCGTCAATCAGGGAGACGCGGATATTTCTTATATCGTAATTAACCACATAGCCGAAAACCAGAAGCTGGATAAGCGGCGTCATGACGATGATCGAGCGGACCGTCCTGTCGCGGAAAAGCTGAATGAATTCCTTGCGGACCATTTCCCGGATGCGAAGCCAGCCCATCGTCAGAACCCCTCTTTCCTTAAAACGAGATAATTGAGCAGCGCCAGCACAAAAGACATGGCAAGCAGAACCAGCAGGTCGGGCCAGAGGTGGGCAAAGCCAAGGTTTTTCAGATAGATGCCGGAGAGAATGTCGATGTAATAGGTAGCCGGGACGATCTTTGTAACCGCCTGCAGAATTACCGGCATGTTGGTTACCGGAAAAACAAAATTGGAAAGGAGGATGGACGGCAGGTAGGTAATCAGGATTGCCGTCTGATTCGCCGTCATCTGCGATTTTGTCACCGATGAGATCAAGAGCCCCAGAGTGAGCGCGACGGTGATGTAGAGCGAAGAGGCGAGAATCATCAGCCAGAAGCTCGCCTTCATGACGATCCCGAAGAGCATCTGCCCCATCAGCACCGCGATCAGGACGTCCGTCAAGGCGATAAGAAAGTAGGGGGCGGCCTTGCCGAGGAGAAATTCGCCTGCCCCGATCGGCAGTGAGCGGATCGTTTCCATTGTCCCGTTTTCATATTCCCGGGCAATGACCAGCGAGGTTAAGAGGGCCGCGACGATAATGACGATGATCGCGATGATGCCGGGGATGATGAAGTTGCGGCTTTCCATCTCCTCGTTGAACCAGACGCGGATCTGAGGATTGACGGGGGGGTTGATCTTTTGCATCCCGCGCCGGTCGAGAAAAGCGGCGAGCAGGTTGCCGTTGTAGCGGGCGATAAAGCCGCTGATGTATGAGTTTGATATCCCCGCGAAATTGGGGTCGCTGCCGTCGAGAATCACCTGCATGGTGGTCTTTCTGTCCGCCCGGAGGTCGGCAGTCCAGCCGACGGGGATGACTATGGCCAAACGCGCCCGGCCGTGGTCGAGGGCATTGATCACCGCGCTCATGCTGTCCGGAGATTCAACTATCTGAAAATAGGGGCTTGCCTCAAGGCTTCTGATAAAATCGCGGCTCAGATCGGTTTTTTCGCGATCGACAACGATCGTTTCGATATTGTTCACGTCGAGGCTGAGCGCGTAACCGAACAGCAGTATCAAGAGCAACGGGATCGCGAAGGCCAGATAGAGGCTGCGGAAATCCCGGAGCAGATGATAAAACTCCTTGCGGGCGATCGCTGTGATGTTTTTTGTCTTCATATTACGGTTTACGGTTTACGGTTTCCAGTTTCCAGTTTACGGTTTCCGGTTTCCAGTTTCCGGTTTCCAGTTGGCTTTTTGTTAGATGCTTTACTTTTCAAGTCAAAACAAAACCTCATGTTCATAATTCATGTGCCGACAGCCCCGCCTCAATATCTTCAAACCGTTCCATATTTATTGTTTTTAACCGTCAACCGTCAACTGTCAACCGTCAACAGTCAACCGTCAACAGTCAACCGTCAACCGTTAACCGTTAACCGTCAACTGTCAACCGTCAACCTGTGGTTTATTCAGCTTTATAAACGCGTCGTTGAGATCTGCATCCGGTTTTTCCGGGCAGGCGCCGCGGACGATCTCGGCCGGACTGCCCGAGGCGACGATACGTCCCTCGTTGATCAGGACAATGCGGTCGCAGTTGCCGGCCTCGTCCATGTAGTGGGTCGTCACGAAAACGGTGATTCCCTCGGCGGCGAGCTGGCGGATGAAGTCCCAGAAATGGCGTCGGGAAAGCGGATCGACGCCGGAGGTCGGCTCGTCGAGAAAGAGAATCCTGGGGCGGTGGAGCAGCGAGCAGCCGAGGGCGAGCCGCTGACGCAAGCCCGGCGGGAGTTCTCTGGTCAGCCGGTTACGCTCTGCGGTGAGCTGCGTCATTTCAAGAACCCAGGAAATCCGCTGCTCCCATTGCTTTTCGGGCACGCTGTAGATGCCAAGATAGAAACGGATGTTCTCAAATGGGGTCAGATCTTCGTAGAGGGAGAATTTCTGCGACATGTAGCCGATCGCGTGTTTGATTTCTTCCGTCTGTGTCACGATGTCATAGCCGGCAACGGTTGCTTTTCCCGAGGTTGGCGCGAGCAGCCCGCAGAGCATGCGGATGGTCGTCGATTTTCCCGAACCGTTCGCCCCGAGGAAGCCGAATATCTCGCCATTGTAAACGGAAAAAGATATCCCAGCGACGGCGGTGAACTCGCCGAAGCGCTTTTCCAGCCCTTCCACGATAATCGCCGCTTTGCCGTTATCAACGGAGGTTGTCATTGCGGCATTTTCTCCACGTTGAACGCGTTTTGGGCAAGGTCGAGGTCCACCTCCCTGATTTTAGCGATGATCGCCTCTTCGAGGTTGGGGAAACCGCGGCGGATTTCCGCCGGCGCCGCCGTTTGCAGAAGCTTACCCCGATGCATTAGCCCTATCCTGTCGCACCTTTCGCCCTCATCGAGATAGGCAGTGGAAACGAGGATCGTCATCCCTTTGGCCCGCATCCTGCCGAGAATTTCCCAGAATTCCTGACGGGAGACCGGATCGACGCCGTTGGTCGGCTCATCAAGGATCAACAGCCGCGGTTCGTGAACGAGCACGCAGGCAAGCCCCAGTTTCTGCTTCATGCCGCCGGAGAGCTTTCCCGCCGGCCGGTCGGTGAAGGGCAGCAGGTTCGAAAAGCCGAGGTAAAGCGCCTTGCGCGCCTTCCTCTCCGCGCCATAAATCCCAAAGATATCCAGAAAAAAATCGATATTCTCTTCGACGGTCAGATCCTGGTAAAGCCCGAAGCGCTGCGGCATGTAGCCGATGAGATTCTTTATTTTTGCCCGGTCGGAGACGGTATCGAGGCCGTCGATCGTGATGCTGCCGGCCGCCGGTTTGAGCATAGTTGCCGCCATCCGCAGCAGCGTCGATTTTCCCGCGCCGTCGGAACCCACCAGACCGAAGATGCCCCCGCTTTCGAGCTCCAGCGATACGTCCTGCACTGCCGCCGTCGCCGCGAAGCGGTACGAGACATGTCTGGCGGAGAACAGGGACGATAAATAGGGCTCTGTCCCTATTTTAGCGCAGGCGGGCATCGGCGGGCATCCCTGATTTCAATTCCAGGTGGGGATTGGGGATAGAGATCTTTACCAGGTAAACGAGTTTCACCCGCTCCTTCTTGGTCTGGATGATTTTCGGGGTGAATTCACCCTCCGGGGAGATGAAAGTTACCGTTCCCGCGAAGGTTTTGCCGGGGAACGTGTCGATGACGACAGCGGCCTTCTGCCCCGGCTTCACCTTGCCGATCTCGGTTTCGTCAACGAAGATCTTCAAATCCACCCTCGACAGATCGGCGAGAGTCAGCGCTTCCTCGCCGGGAGAAACCACCTCGCCCGGCTCCACGCTTCTGCTGGTGACGATGCCCGGTCCGGGCGCCTTCAATTTCGCGTATTCGAGCTGAATCTGCACCTGCGCGAGGGCGGCCTGGGCGGCTTGGGCTGTTGCTGCTGCCGCCTCAATCTCCTTTTGCGCGGCCTTTATCCGCGGCAGGTTGCTTTTTGCCTGATTCAAGGCGGCTCTGCCCTCTTCCAGCCTCGCCTCGGCGGCGCGGATCGTTTCGGCGCGGCTTCCTTCGCGGGCAAGATCGTACGTCTCTTTACTGCGTTCGTATTCCGAAAGCGTTGTTTCGTAGCGCAGGCGGACGGCATCCCGTTCCTTTTCCGAGATCGTTCCCTTCGCAAACAGGGCGTCATAGCGGGCAAGGTTCTTCTTCGCGTCGGCAAGGACGAGGCCCGCGCTCTGCATGGCCTGTTTCGCCCGCTCGATATCCTGTTTTCTGGCGCCGGCCCTGATTTCGTCAAGCTGCGCCTTCAGCGCTTGCACCCCCGCTTCGGCGCGGGCGATTTCGGCGGGGATCGTCGTCTGATAAACCCTCAAAATTGCCTCTGCCTGCTCTCTTCCCTTCAGCGCTTTTTCCCGGGTGGCCTTTGCCTGTTCAAGACGGGTGATAAACTCCGCCGGCTCCAGTTCGGCCAGAACGTTATCCTTGGCGACGGTCTCCCCCTCGCGCACCGCTACCCGGAGTAACCGTCCTCCCGTCTGAAAGGATAGGTGGGTCTGAGTCGCCTCAATGGTTCCGGAGTAGAACAGCTCCCCGTCCCGCCCTTTTTTCTGGCCGTAATAGACGAAGACAGCCGCTCCCAAAAACAGCAGCAGAAAAATAACAATGGCCCGTTTTTTATGAACATTAAACTTCGTTTTCAGTTTGACGCCTCCTGTCCAAAGAGATTATTGTTATTCAATATATGGAGGTAATTGCAAAACTCCCCATTCTTGTCATTCCCGCAACGATTCTGAGCGGGAAAGCGGAGCTTAATGTTCATAAAACGAAGTTTAATGTTCATAATCTGGTTCTAACTGCTTGAAAAACCATATTATGAACATTAAGCTTCGCTTTCCCGATAGAGACATTATGAACATTAAGCTTCGCTTTCGGGAATGACAAATGGTTTTGCAATTGCCTCTATGGTATGACTATATCAGCATCCGCATCAGGCTTAAAGAGATTTGATACCGGACATCGGGCAGCGAGGATTTTTGCTTCAGCATGGGAACTAATCTCCAAACTCGGCCGGCAACGGTTTTTTGATGCCTAATTTTTTCATGCGAAAGAGCAGGGTTGTTGGCTTTACCATCAGGATTGAAGAAGCACTCTTTGGACCGCTCAGTTTCCAATTTACACTGTGCAGTACCTTTTCGATGTAGTTCCTCTCCATATCCGCCAGCGACACCAAGGGGGAATTCACTGTGCCATTGCTGCTGCCTGACGGGTAGGTGAATCCGGAAAAACTGATACTGCCATCCTTTGAGAAAATGATTGCCCTTTCAACGAGATGTTCCAGTTCCCGTACGTTTCCAGGCCATTGGTAGCCCATGAGTTTATTCAGCTCTTCAGGGATAAGTGGATCGATATTCCGGCTCATCTTTTTACTATACTTTTCAATAAAATGATTTACGAGAGCCTTGACGTCTGACTTACGTTCTCTCAAGGAGGGAACATGAATGGGGAACACATTAAGGCGATAGAAAAGATCCTGCCGGAAAGTTCCTTTACTGACTTCCTCAAACAGGTTTTTATTGGTTGCCGCTACGACCCTGAAATCGAGGCGGATGGTTTTGTTGCTTCCAAGCCTTTCAACGGTGCTCTCTTCCAGAACTCTTAGCAGATTGACCTGTATGTTGAGAGGAAGGTCTCCTATCTCATCGAGAAATATGGTGCCGCCGTCGGCGAGTTCGAACCTGCCTTTGTGTAATTCGTTTGCTCCGGTGAAAGCCCCCTTTTCATGGCCGAAGAGCTCGCTGACAATCAGTTCTGGCGGGAGCGTTGCGATGTTTACAGTGATGAAAGGTCCATCCTTCCGACTGCTGCTTTTATGAATGGCCTTTGCCACCAACTCTTTCCCTACCCCTGTCTCTCCCAGAATTAGAACTAAGCTGTCCGTTGGCGCTACCTGTTGTATCTGGCCCAGCACAGACATGATTCCTGCCGACGTACCGATGATGGTTTGTAAAGGGTTGGCCAAACCCATTTCACGTTTATAGAAAATAGTTTCGTTTTCAAATCGATTTTTCATTTCCTTTATCTTTTCATATTCATTGATATTGGAAAGACCCACAGCGATCTGACTGCAAAGAAGCCTCATGTAGTGGGAATAGTTTTCAGGAAAGGACCCCTGGCCGAGAAGGTTATCGAGATAGAGGTATCCTTGTAAATTATCTCCCATCTTAACGGGCATGCAGACCATGGAATTAATGCCTACGGCAAGGAGGTCTCCGTCGGAGATAACATCATTATCCATTTTGCCGGGCATTATCAGCTCATCGCTTTTCCGGGCGGCTTCGGCAACAACATTCCTGATTGTTTTTGACTGCTCTGTTTCGAGCAGCAGAGAAGCGAAATTTTTGCTGGCGACAAGTGTTTCTCCAGCGATAGGATCAAAAATAAAGAAGGCGCTTCGCATAGCCATAGTGAAATCCATGGCCATAGAGAGCACCTTTTCGAGAAAAGCTTTCATGTCCCTGACGGTTCCCAGAGACTCGTTGACGCTGATCATTCTCTTTATCATAAGATCAAAGTTTTGCTCGGGGGGCATACTCGCAAGCAAGTCTTGGGGAAACAGATTCCGGTCAATCTTCGAAAAGAGTGTCCATGCCTTTTTGAGATAGGATTGGGCGAGTTTTGACTGTCCTCTTTTCAGATGTATATTTCCCAAGGCAATCCTGGTCCTTGCAAGTTCAATTTCAGCGCCGGCCATTTTAAGGTATTTCTCGCTGTTTTTCAGGTCAGCCAGCGCATTGTTTACAGGTTGTTGGCTTCTTTCCATATCACGGAGCGCCTTATAACGGAGGGCTACCCCCTTCATGTATATGTCATCCCACTGAAGTATCCTTTCGATTTCCGAATCGTAAGTCCATTCGTCATGGATGAAACCCCGTTTCTCAAGAGCGTCGAGATACTCGAAGTTCCAGGCGCTGTTCTGATGCATCCATCCGACATAGCGAGAATGTTCCACGGCTTTCTTGAGATATTCAAAGGAACGTTCATAATTCCCCTGCAAAATGAGGATATAGCCCTTGCACATCTCAACTCGCATCAGAATGTAAGGACCCAAAATATCGTCAGAAAAAGATGATATCCGGTTTACATAGAACTCAGCTTCAGATATTTTTCTAAGTTCAAAGAGGGAATGCATGCTTAGGAGATCGGCATATATGGAAACATGCTGCAGATTGAGGAGATTTGCCTTGCCCCTTACCGCTTCTATCATACCCATGCCCCGGGCGACATGTCCGCACCTCACGTAACATATTCCCACCCGGGCGCCAGCCTTTAAAATGGCCGCATTGTCGCCGAATTCCTCCAGGTTTTCTACCACCTGTTCATAGCGGCGAACGACCTCTGCGAACCTTCCTTTCCAGTGGAGAAACTCACTCATGAGGAGCGTTGCCTCCTTGAACATCCGGGGGTCGTCTATTCCCTGGGCAAGCCTTTGGGAATCCTTTATATAGCTGAAGGCCTTCCGATGCTGGCCCCCTGCCTGCATAACATGGCCAAGAATAAGTTCAATCTTTGCAAGGTATTCCCATTTTTCGTATTTTCGGGCAATCTGCTGCGCCCTGCTCAAAAGGGTCACCTGATCCTGCAATGGCATGAGATGCTTTGTGGTCACTATCTTTCCCAGCACGCTGTCAAGATAATCTTTTACATTTGCGATAGAGAGCGATTTTTCCGGGGAGTTTTTGAGGAAGTAGTCGTAATAAACACCTGCCAGTTCGTAGTCTCTTGAATCAAAAATGATATCGGCAGCGTTCTTTACAATATCCTTATCCTTATCCTTATCACTGTTGCCCAGCGTTATGTAAAGCGCTGCCAGGACGAGTGTTTTTTCCTTTCCTTCTGAAAGAATATCGTTGTAAAATTCAATCAGTCGCCTTAACGCCTGAGTCTTCTCTTCTTCCGATACAGAACAATCAAGCAGTATGTCCGGAATGATTCTATTGAGAAAATAGATGCCTTTCCCAAACTCCTCCTTTTCATAAACTACTCCTCTCTTTATGGCCTCTTCCATCACATTCAGGATCTTTACGGTAGACGCTCCGGAAAGGGAGCTTAGTTGGTCGATCGAAACCGGTGAGCTGGCATGTGCCAGATAGAGGATGATCTCTTTTGCGCTTTTATCAAAGCTCTGCCAAACGCTTATTTGTTTTCCTGCTAATCTGCTATTTTTAGCTATTTGTAGCGCCCTCATTTTTATTGACCTCCCCAAACGGGCTGTTTTTTAGAAGCAATGAATGAAATTGTCAACGTATGTTTTTCAATATGTTGAAAAATATTCAGCATACTGAGATCAGATTTAGATATGACAAACGAAGAAGTTAATGTTTATCATGTAAAGTCGAACACTTATATAAATGGCACAGCCATTGCTCTATGATGGCGACCATATTGATTATAAGTTCTGGCTAAGGATCATCATGATTAGTGAATGCCTTTGGCATAGGATTATTATCTGGTTTAAGAGCAATACCATAGAAAGGAGGATATAAGGATGCGCGAATCAAAAGTAAATGTATTATCATTCCTTCCCGCTTTAGGTTTTCCTGTGCCGGAAGAAGTTTTCCAGAAGATAGGCAAGGTTAGTCCCAGAATAAATTCTGTGAATGCCAGCACCTTATCCGATTCTGCATCAAACGGAGACTCAAAAGCTCAAAAGAAGCTGGACGTCCTTATGGCTGAGGCTGAAGTCATCTTTGGCTTCCCTCTCCCCGGGGGAGGAATTCCGTTAAAGAATATCACCGTCAGCGCTCCCAAATTGAAGTGGGTGCAGTGCGCCATGTCCGGGGTGGATGCGTTTGGTTTCCCGGAATTCAAAAATAGCGATATTTTGCTGACCAACTCCAGCGGCATGCATGGAGTCCAGGTAGGCGAGACCGCCTTGATGCACATAATCAACATGGCTAAAAATGGTCCAAAAGTTTACCGCGGTATGGCGGCGCACAAGTGGGACCCATTTATCCCCATCATCCTGGAAAAGAAAACAGTCGGCCTGATCGGTCTCGGCCCCATCGGGAAATATATCGCCAAATTATGCAAAAGCTTTGGAATGAGAGTAATTGCGGTAGAGGTCAACCCAAAGGTCAAATGCCGCTATTGCGATACTATCTTTCCCGGCAATAAAATGCTTGAAGTTCTCGGCCAGGCTGATTTCGTTGTTGACTGCCTGCCTCTAATACCTCCAACCGCCAAAATATTCGGTCTCAGGCAGTTCGAAGCCATGAAACCAACAGCGTTTTTTATTAACATAGGACGTGGCGGCACTGTTGACCATGACGCACTATTTAAAGCTCTCCAGAGCAAAGAAATTGCCGGGGCTGGCCTGGATGCTCTGGATACTGAACCGTTGCCCTCGACCAGCAAACTTTGGGAGCTTCCCAATGTTACCGTTACCCCGCACATCGGCGGGAGGAGAGAGGACTACAATATATTGGCCATTGACTTGTTTGTTAAGAACCTGAACCGTTATGTTAACAGGAAGAAACTGTTGAACATTATCAGTAAGATTTGATTTTTTATTTGATGAGACATTGCTTGCGTCTCTTCTTAAGATGTCGGCGGGTATCCGGGTAAAAGTAAGCTGTGAGGTGATTTTGTAATGAATATTATCGAGAAAGACAGAAAACGCTATAGGGAGTTCTTCGGAAAAAGGGATGCGCAAAAGGATTACTGGGTTCACACTATTTGCTCCGGATGTTATGGTGAATGTGCGGTAAGGGTAAGAGTGCTTGATGGCAAGCCTGTTGCAGTTGAGGGGGTGCCGGAGAGCGACCGCGGCGCCAGGGGCGGAATTTGCGCGAAGGGCGTGACTTCGCTTATGGATTTGTATAGCCCCGACAGAATTCTCTATCCCTTAAAGAGGACGAATCCCAGGAAAGGGCTTCACGAAGACCCGGGTTGGCAGAGGATCTCCTGGGAAGAAGCAATGGATATAGTTGTTGAAAAACTTAAGGACGTTCGTCAGAAGGACCCCAGGGAAGCCTTCTTCGGCATGACCCCCGGCCCGACGGGTGGTACGAGGGCGACGATAAACTTCTTGCGCTTAATGACGGCTTGCGGCGGGACCCATGTCTCCGGCGGTCCCAGCGTCATGTGCGGCGCAAGCGCGCATCACGTAGGAGCTTTGCATTATGCCGCCTGGGATATAATTCCTGACTATGATTATTGTAATTATGTGCTTCGGTGCGGTGGCAATGAAGGATGGGGGGGCGGTCGCAACGGCAGCGCCACCATCAGGCAGGGGGCGCAAGCGCGGGAGAGGGGTATGAAAATGAAAGTCATGGACCCCCAAGGTTTTACAGTTGCCTCCAAAGGAGAAGAATGGATTCCCATTTTACCGGCAACCGACATAGCGGTCTTTTTGGTGATAGCCAATCTGATTGTGAACGAGATAGGCGTTTACGATGTGGACTACATACGGCACAAAACCAACGGACCATATCTGACAGGTCCCGACCGCCTTTTCGTAAGGGACAGTAGAGAAAACAAGCCTCTCCTCTTCGATGAAGCGGACGGCAAGGTAAAAGCCTATGATGACCCCAGCCTGACCAGACCGGCATTAGATGGGAAATATACCGTTGAGGGAGTCGAGTGCCAACCTGTTTTTGCCCTTATAAAAGAACACTTGAAACAATATAAACCAGAATGGGCTTCTGAGGTAAGCACTGTCCCTGCCAACACCATAAGACGTTTGGCGAGAGAACTTGTGGAAGAGGCGAAGATAGGAAGCACCATTAAAATCAAGGGTGTGGAAGTTCCTTACCGGCCAGCCTGCGTGGTTGGGTACAAAGGACTGCAAACCCATCAGAATTCTCATCACCAGTACAGTGCGATGCACTTTATAAACGCCTTGCTCGGCAACCAGGATGTTTGCGGAGGCATTCTCGGGTCAGGCACAGCAAGAAGTCTTGGGTATCCGGAGACGGGGGGGTTCACCTTTTCTCCATACGGAGGTTTTGAGGGAATGCTGACGTGCGGAGCTTGGGTTATCGGATGGTCGGTATGGCCGCCCCGCAAGTCTGGCGGTCCCGGGACCAAAATGAACTTTATGGATGTTCTCACTCACTCAGGATCAAACATTTATCCCTTGGGCGAGGATTGGGAAGAATTGTGGCGGAATGCCGGAGGAACGTTTTTCCCGAAATTTTACATGGTTTATGGTGCAAATATAGTAATGAACATGGTCAGACCTGAAGCGGCGGAAAAATTTCTCAAAAAAATTCCCTTTATGGCTGCCTTTCAACCATTTCACAACGAAACCACCGAGGGATTCTGCGACATCGTTTTACCTGAGTCTCATTATCTCGAAACCCTTGACCTTGCGGCTTCATTTGGCGTTACCTATAACTATCCTATAGGAATGGATAAATGGAGTTTTCATGTCCGTATGCCTGTTGTCGAGCCCAAAGGCGAGACAAGGAACCTGATGGACGTTATGCACGATCTTGCCGATAGGGTAGGGGTAAGAGATGAATACAATAAGCAACTGGATGAGCTTTACACCTTCCGGAATGCGAGACAGGCCGGAAAGAACATCGAAATACCGCATATTCTTGGGCCGGGAGACAGGCCCGCAAACATAGAGTTTATGGATAAAGCGCTGAAGTATCACTTTGGCGCCGAGCGGGGGCTGGAGTGGTTCAGGGACAATGATTTTATGACCTGGGACAAAAAGCCCGAAGAAGCTTATTGGCGCTGGTTTGTTAATGCCCGCATCCCTCTCTACTATGAGACGATTGAGGCGGATTGTGAGGAAACGATCAGAAAGTCTGAGAAAATCGGGTTCCGTTTTGACCGGGAGTATTTTACAGGAATGACAACATACCAACCATCGGTGATTTACACCGAAGTGCCTTCCGGTTCTGAATATGACCTCTTTGTTATCTCACAAAGGGATTCGTTGATGACCTACCGATTTTCGGCGCAAAATCCTTTCATCAATGACGCTGCTTCGAGAAACCCTTATACCTACAATGTTGTCCTGAACTCGAAAACGGGAAAGAAAAAAGGAATAAAGGAAGGCGATCGGGTCACTCTGGAAAATCGTTGGGGAGACAAAGTAACGGGAACGGTCAAGCTTTCCGAACTGGTCCATCCGCAGGTATTGGCGGCGGTGGGATTAGGCGGTTGGGCCAAAGGTAGGCCCATTGCTATGGGCAAAGGAATAAACCCGAATGCGCTTCTCAGGCAGGATCAGAAGCGCTTTGATCCCCTGTCCGGCGCATCTGAACCAGCCGTAAGAGTAAAGGTTTACAAAGAAGAGAGAGTGGGGTGAGATGATCATGAGATGGGGTATGATAATAAATTTGGCAAAATGCGTGGGCTGCAATAGTTGTGTCGTCAAATGCGCTCAGGAGCATTTTCTGCCTTCCGGGGTTTTGTGGGGGAAATTGCTCATTGGTGAAAGCGGTTCCTTCCCGACGGCAATAAAACACGTGTATCCGGTTCTCTGCAATCACTGCAAAGAGCCAAAGTGCGCTGAAGTCTGCCCGACAGGGGCAACGCAGAAACGCGAGGATGGGGTAATCTATATTGATGCCGATCAGTGTGTGGGTTGCCGCGCCTGCGTAATGGCCTGTCCTTATCAGGTACGCACTTTCCATGCAAAACGGAAGGAACATTATCCGGGCCAGGGGTTTACCGAATTCGAGGAGATGGGACAGAAACTCTATCCTCTTGAGCTTGGGACAGTTGTAAAATGCAATTTCTGCATGGAGAGAATCGATAGCGGTCTTAAGCGCGGATTGAAACCGGGCGTCGATCGGGATGCAACTCCGGCATGTGTCATCACGTGCCCTGCACATGCGCGGTACTTTGGCGATCTCGACGACGAGAACAGTGAAATTTCCGCATTAATGCGGAAGTGGCGTCCGGCCCAGTTGCATGCCGAATTCGGCACGGACCCGTCGGTATATTACGTAACAGGCTGAGGCTTTTGTAAGCAGCATTACGGCAACATCAGAGGTTCAGAGGAACTGGCTTTCGGAAGTTCCTCTTTGAGAGACCGCCCCACAGGGCGAGAGTCGCAACTGACTGAATAAGGAGAAAAGAATGATCCAGAGCAGGCTCTATGAATTTATGGTTTCCTATACTCCACAGACAGAGTGGATCGATAAAGGCGGAGTAAAACTTTGGCTTGCGTTCTTCTTTATCGAGCTGGGAGCCGGGATGTTTTTTATCGCTTCATTATTCGACAACATTGTGGCCATGACCGTCGGATGGATTTTTTGTGAGGTGCTGGGCGGAGGGCTTCACCTGCTCTATCTTGGCAAACCCTTTCGCTTCTGGAGGATGGCGTTATCTTCGGGTTGGAAGACCTCGTGGATTTCCCGGGGGATCATGTTCGTCAGTTTGTTCTTTGTACTTGGGGCCATACACATAATTTTGCTCAAATCGGGAGTCCGCGTCACCGGTTTCCTGATAGCGGCGGATATATTCGCTTTTCTAACCGTTATCTACGGCGGATTCGCGATGAACTATGTTAATGGCATCTCACTGTGGAACACAGCTCTTCTGCCGGTCCTATACGGAGTAAGCGGCCTCTGGGGAGGGGCGGAGTTGACATTGGGTATTGCCCTGACTACCGGAGCTGTTGAGATAGGCCCCGCCATAGAGGAATGGATTCGCATATTGCTCGTAGGGTACCTGTTTTTAATCCCTGTATATCTTATCAGCGTGAGGTACACGTCCAAGCTGGGTCAAGTTACGATCAGGCATATGGTATTCGGGAAATGGTCGCCGATTTTTTGGGGTGTGGTTGTTGCGCTGGGAATGGTTATCCCCACCATTTCGGTTATCGTTAGCTTGGCGGTCGGCATCGAAGGCGGCAGCATGGCATTGCTTTATGCCGCAGTTCTTTCCGGATTAATCGGCGATCTTGCGATGCGCTACCTTTTATTGAAGTGCGGACTATACAGTCCGCTTGTTCCAACCCGCGATTATAGCGAAAATAAATAGCCGTTGGTAACAGGGTTTGACGGATTTTGAGTCACTCTGAAAAAGGGAAACAACATTACAGAGATTGTCTGGGGGAATATTTATTTTTCTAAGGTATTGAAAGGAGAAGACTAAATGGCATATGATCAGAAAGAAATAATGACGATGTCGGCATCCGACGGAGAACTCCAAAGGCGGTGGAAGGCTGTGCGGGCTGAGATGGAAGCGCAGAAGATCGATGTGCTTGTCATGCAGAACCAGAACCAATGGCTGGGTGGTTATGTCCAGTGGTTTACCGAAATACCTGCGCGTAATTCCTATCCGATTACCGTCATCTTTCCTTTGAATGACTTGATGACCACCATCACGAGCGGCGGCAGGCCGCCGAGTGATTTCGGCCCGCCCGCATGGACTTTACGAGGAGTAGGCTCAAGGCTTACCGCGCCATACTTTCCGAGTCTTGCTTACAGCGGCGCCTATGATGCGGAGTTGGCCGTTTCGGCAATAAAGGCGCGGAAGGATGGCACTGTCGGACTTGTAAATACAGCTCAGATGACGGGCATGTTTTATGGATACCTGTTAAAGAATCTTCCCGGTGTCAAATTTGTCGATGCTACGGACTTGGTAGATGGAATCAAGGCAGTAAAGAGTGAAGAAGAGATTGGGTTCCTTATGAAGACGATTGCCATTCAGGATGCTGCGCTTGAGTATGCCCTGACAGTGATAAAACCCGGCAGGAGAGATTTCGAGATCATTGGCGACATCGTCCACAAGGTCAACTCTTTGGGAAGCGAGGAACAACTGATCATCGGCGGCTCAGCGCCATACGGAGTGCCAGCTGTTCCACAAAAGCGCCATTTTCAAAACAGAATGGTGCGAGAGGGCGATCAGTTCACGCTGATGATTGAAGTAAATGGTCCGGGCGGAATGTACGGAGAAATGGGTCGTTGTTTTTTTGTGGGCGATGTGCCGAATGACCTCTACGATGCGCACGAGCTTCTAAAGGAAACACAGCTAAACACGGTAAAGCTCCTGAAACCGGGCGCGGCTCCCAAGGACATCTGGGATGCGAATAATGAATTCCTTGTGAGCAAGGGCATGCCGACGGAAACAAGACTCTATTCGCACGGTCAGGGCTATGATCTTGTCGAACGACCTGCCATCAGAGACGATGAACCCATGAAGCTGAAGTCGAACATGAATATCGTGGTACATCCAACTGTTGCTTCGAATAGATATTGGCTCTCAATATGGGACAACTGGCTGATTGGGCCTGATGGTCCTGGCGAGCGTCTCCACAAGACTCCTCAAACAATTTTTTCTGTATAGGCTGATTGTGCTGAGGGGTATGCGGAAACGGTTGAAATGCAACTACACATTGGGGAGGCGGCCATAGTCCGATGACCTTGTCTTTCTAATTACCTGAATGGGCTGTCAAGGGCGTGCTTGATAACAGGAAGCAAATCGCACGCAAGGCATTAACTTTATCTATTAAAAAAAGGGAGGCGTATTATGGGAGCACAAAAGCACAAAGCGTGGTTGGGGGCTATAGCTCTGGGGTTTCTGATGTTGACAATGACGGCAAGCTCTTCATGGAGCCAGTCGGCTTTTCCGACAAAGCCGATCAATATCCTCGTAAGTTATGCGGCGGGCGGAGTGGTGGATACGACGACAAGGGCGCTTTGCGTCGAAGCGGAAAAAATCCTGGGTCAGCCCCTTATCATTACCAATAACGGGGCTGCCGGGGCCACAGTTGCAGCCGGCATCGTTGCGAAGGAAAAGCCGGACGGATATCACCTCCTTTCGACCGCGTCGGCCCCTTTCACGAGGATCCCCCACATCAGACATGTGCAGTTCGACCGCAATGATTTTATTCCGATCATGCAGCACGCGAGAACGGCGAGCGGCCTCGTGGTGCTTGCCGATTCACCATTCAAGACGGTCAAAGACCTTGTTGAATTCGCGCGGAAAAATCCTGGGAAGGTGACATACAGTACGCTGGGGATAGGCTCCGCTATGCACATGTCCATGTTGTATATCGCCAAACAGGAAGGTATTACATGGACCCACGTGCCTTATAACGGAAGTATGCCAACTGTGACCGCGCTTCTTGGCGGTCATGTGACCGCTGCGTCCTCGAGCACGGAATGGAAGCCATTCGTCCAGGAAGGGCGGTTACGGCTCCTTGCGACTCACGATCTCAAACGAAACAGGAATTTCCCCAACGTACCGACACTGAAGGAGCTCGGCTACGATTTCTACAATGATTCTACATTCTTAATCCTTGCCCCGAAAGGTACGCCTACGGACATTGTCAAAAAACTCGAAGACGCATTCCATAAAGCATATAATAGTCAGGCGTATCAGGATACACTGACAAGGATTGATCACACGCCTGCCTACCTGAACTCGGAAGATACGAGGGAATTCCTGGATGCGGCATACAAGCTTAATGGCAAATGGGTAAACGATCTGAAGATACCAAAGGAGAAAAAATGAATGATGACGTGATAGGGAACCTTTTCTGGTTTTTTATTGGTGTTGTCGTTTCTGTAGCCTCATTTAATCTCGGGATCGGCAGCTTCAGTGAACCGGGCATGGGGTTCATGCCATTCGGTGCTGCAGTCCTCCTCAGCATTCTCGCTCTCATCTCCTTTTTGCAGACTGCAGCAAAAAGGAATAAGGCTCACAGCCCTTCCATGTTTCGCGTGATTGGCTCGAGGAAGGTGTTTTTCGTTTTTGCAGGCCTTGTGATCTATGCTCAGGCGATCCCACTTGCGGGTTACAACATCAGTACGTTTTTGCTGATGACATTCCTCTTCTGGATCGTTGAACCACAGAAGATCGGGAAGGTGGCTATTTGGGCATTGCTTGCGACGGTGATTACCTATTATGTCTTTTCCAAGTGGCTGAATTGTCAGTTTCCCATAGGACCCTTGGGATTTTAAGGATTTGAATTATGGAAGTAATAACTAATCTTTATCTCGGTTTTCAGATCGCCTTGACGCCTGTCAACCTGCTTTTCTGCTGTATCGGCGTTGTGATCGGCACACTTGTCGGTGTCCTGCCGGGCATCGGGCCCGTAGGGGCCATGGCACTTCTCTTGCCGGCAACTTTTGGCGTTCCAATCCATTCGAGTCTCATCATGCTTGCTGGTATTTACTACGGGGCCATGTATGGCGGATCGACCACGTCCATTCTTGTCAACATTCCCGGCGAGGCCGCCTCCGTTGTGACCTGTATCGATGGGTACCAGATGGCAAGACACGGCCGGGCAGGAACTGCACTGGGCATATCGGCCATAGGTTCCTTTTTCGGGGGCACCATTTCCATAATCGGTTTGATGCTGATCGCGCAGCCGCTGGCTAATGTGGCTCTCGGATTTGGACCCCCGGAATATTTTTCCCTCATGTGCGCGGGACTCATTATCCTTACCTACCTGACGCAGGGTTCGATGGTCAAGGCGCTGATGATGGCACTTGTGGGCATAATCCTTGGCACTATTGGCCTCGACATGATGGTAGGGCTTCCCCGCTTCACTTTCGGCGTCAATCAGCTGACCGATGGTATCGGCATTACACCCCTTGTTATGGGGCTTTTCGGGGTGTCCGAGGTTTTCATGAACATCGAGACAGAGATAAAGAGGGAAGTCTTTAAAACAGAAATCAAACACATCTGGCCATCACTTGCTGACTATGCCCAGTCAAAATGGGCCATAATGCGAGGGTCGGTGTTCGGTTTTTTTCTGGGCATCCTGCCAGGCGGCGGCGCAATACTCGCCTCTTTTCTGTCATATGCTATGGAGAAAAAACTTGCGAAGGAACCAGAGCGTTTTGGAAAGGGGGCAATTGAGGGTGTGGCCGGACCGGAGACAGCGAACAATGCCGCGGCAGGAGGGTCCATGATCCCCCTGCTCGCTCTTGGCATCCCTTCCAATATTGTCATGGCCATGCTCTTCTCTGCCTTTATCATTCATGGGGTGCAACCGGGCCCAATGCTCATGAGGAACAGCCCGGATATATTCTGGAGCCTCATCGCGAGTATGTATGTGGGAAACGTTCTGCTGGTGCTGCTCAACTTGCCCCTCATCGGGCTCTGGGTCAAGTTGCTCAAGATACCCTATCGGATCCTCATGCCGATGATTCTGCTTTTCTGCCTCATCGGCGCATACAGCGTCAACAGTTCCATCTTCGACGTGTCGTTGATGATCTTCTTCGGCGCTGTAGGTTATCTGATGCGAAAATTTGGCTATGAATCATCCCCGCTTGTCCTCGCCTTCGTCATGGGTCCGCTCTTGGAACAGAACCTGCGTCAATCGCTCCTCATATCAGACGGCAGTTTTACCATCTTTGTTACCAGGCCCATATCCGGTGTGACATTGGTGATCGTGCTCTTTTTGCTGCTCTCAAACCTGCTTCCCTTCATGAAGAAAAGAAGAAAAAAGGTACAGGAGGTTCTCAAGGAAGAGTGAGCTGACATATCCGCTAGTCCAACCCTCAGGCAGCGTGCGAACAAGGCTTTTGAGCAAATGGTCAAGGAAGAGTCTGCGAGACTGATTCGCAAGACGGTTATGGATTTTCTGTTCTGATTGATCGCCCGTCGGGGACAGAAGGGAAAATAGGTTGTGATGATAATCCAGACAGAAATGCCCGGAGCCGGAGGCAAGCGCCGCGGAGTTCATGAATGTTGCCATTGACTTGATCGAGACGGGCGCGCAGATTCGCACCGGCCTCGACCCGGAAGGAGTGTCTATAAGCACTCTTGCCGAGACGATCCGCGAACAGGGCATTCTCCAGCCGCTGACGGTTGCCCGGAGAGGCTTCTTGAGGCTTTTGTAGTCACTCTGGCTACAATCGTTAATTTCACTGGAAAATCGGTAAGTTCACTCAAAAGAGTTTTTGGATTTCCGAGGCTTCCGGGGGAGCCTTCAGGAGGCCCTGCGGACGGGGCAAATCGGGGTTTCCCAAGGCTATCTTTTTGCCGATTATCTGGACAATCCGGAGCTGCTCAATTGTCAGAGGGGCTGACATCGATGTCCAAGGGTACCAACTCGCCCTTGCTGGTGGATACCGTGCCTATCTCAGCAGCCGTCTTGCGAATCAATTTCGCCGACTCTTCTTTGACAATTTGATTAAACGCCCCATTCACGACATCCAAGCGCTGTCTGAGAGTCGGACAGGCGGAACATTGACCGATGCCTATGTTGCAACCGAAAAACGGAACATCCCGAAACGCCTCAATCGCGTCGTAGTCGGGCTTTCCCATGCACAACAATCCAATCATCGATTTTACAATATCCCCGTGCGGAATCCTGGGCTCTTGGCATCCCTGCCTCATCGACAGGCCCCCAAAAAGTAGCCTGTCCCCTTTTCGTTTTCAGTTTGACGCCTCCTGTGTTTTTCTCAAAGCCTGCTTATTTCCCCGTGCTCCTCCATACTCGGATGGACATGGATCATGATGTCGCCGACGCGGGGAAATCGCTCGAAAATCAGTTTTCGCACCTGGTTCCCGATTCCGTGAGATTCTTGAACCGTCAGTTGCGGATTCATATCCAGCTTCAGATCGACAATCAGATTTTGCCCGGAGCGCCTGATCCGCACCTCGTTGACGCAATCGACGCCGGGAACGCAGGCGGCCGCATCTGTTATAGCCTTGATGATTCCTTCCGGGGGCTGCCCGTCCATCAGGTCGTTCGAGGCGCTTCTGAGTGTCTGCCAGCCGATATGAAAGATGAAAAGCGCGGTAAGACCGGCTGCGATCGGGTCGAGCAATGCAACGCCGAGATATGCCCCGCCGACGCCAACAAGGGTCGCAATCGAGGTGAGAGCATCCTTGCGATGGTCCGTCGCGATCGCTTCGAGCGTCGGGCTCTCAGTTTTTTTGGCGATGCGCCTTGTATAGCGAAACAGGGTTTCCTTGATGACAATGGTGATAACGGCAGCAGCAACGGCGATTAAGCCCGGCTTTCCGTAATCTTTTTCGACGATCGTGGTGATTGCCCCGTAGAGAATGCCGCCGCCGGTGGATAGAATCACCAGCGAAATGAAGAAGGCGGCGATGCTCTCCGCCTTGCCGTGGCCGTAGGGGTGGTCATCGTCAAAGGGTTTGCTGCCGATCTTCAGCGCCGCCATCCCGGCGATCATGGCCAGCATGTCGGTCGCGCTTTCCAGCCCGTCGGCAAACACCGCCTCGGAATGGCCGAAATGGCCGGACAGCAGCTTTACGACCATCAGGATTACATTGATCCAGAGACCGATAGTTATGGCCCTTCCGGCTATGCTGAAAGCCATCTGTCTTTTTACATTTTCTGATTCCATCACTTTCTCCACGAGCCAATTGCAAAACTCCCCATTCTTGTCATTCCCGCAACGATTCTGAGCGGGAATCTGGTTCTAACTGCTTGAAAAACCATATTCCCGATAGAGACATTCGGGAAAGACAAATCGTTTTGCAATTGGCTCCATCAAAAACTTTTTCCCTTTACCATGTTTCCCTGTCGGGGGCCATATCAACTTGGAAGATTTTTCAGCCCTGCACCAAACAAAATACATGGCGAACGGGGTTTTGACAGTAGGGGCACGGCATGCCGTGCCCCTACTTCGGTTTCGCGGCTATACGAAGCACTCATGCCGGCACGCCGCTGAACCGGCTTCTCCTGATGCCGCGCCCGCTGACTTTTCCGCAATTGACGCATATCAGCAAGGCCTTATCTCAGATATACCTTGACGAAACGTCACGTATTTGCTTAATTGCTTGCGCACGTAGCGCTCAAGATTATAAGAACTCCGGAAAATGTACTTACAAAAATCGTAAATTCCTTGACCCTTGACGTATCCAAAAGACTGAAAGGGGAGGGGATGTTGATTTGCCCTACAATACCGCCTGCGCACTTTTTACTAAGCCCTTAAACCTGAACGGGGGTCATGCCGTGGGAGAACAAATTCTTCTGGAGAGGTTTTTCTGGTTTCATCAGGAAGCGAGAAACCAGAGATTTCCTAATGCTTCGACGCTGGCCCATCGTTTCGAATGTTCCGTTCGGACGGCCCAGCGAGATATCGACTACTTCCGCTGCCGTCTTCACGCGATTTTCCGGGGCAGCAATGCCCCGGCCTCATTGAAGCCGTCAGGCGGCTGTAGCCTCCTCGGCGGTCAGGGGAATTTTCTTGACAAGTGGCACTATTTTTAATATCACTACAGCTATGAACAGCGCGCATAGAAAAACCCTGTCCGCGATTTTTGCCGAGCCGCCACCGCGAACCTTGGAATGGCGCCGGATTGAATCACTGCTTATCGCGGCAGGCTGTGAAATGATCGAAGGGGCAGGGTCAAGGGTGGGCTTTAAGCGCGGAGGCCTGCGCGCTGACTTCCATCGTCCCCATCCGGGCAAGGAGGCTAAGCCATACCAAGTACGCGCTGCCCGTGAATTTTTTGAACAACTGGAGGTGAAACCATGAGCAAACCCATGATGCATAAAGGCTATTCCGCCCGGATCGAATATAGCGACGAAGACGGCTGCTTTATTGGTCGCGTGTCCGGAATCCGCGATATTATTACTTTTCATGGGGAATCGGTGCAGGATATCCGCCAAGCCTTCGAGGAGGCGGTTAATTTCTATCTGGAAAGCTGCGCCGAGCGAGGCGAAACACCCAATAAGCCCTTTACGGGTCGTCTCATGGTGCGACTCTCGCCGGAGCTGCACAGCGCTATTGCAATGGCAGCCAAGCGCAACCATAAGAGCATCAACGCCTGGATCGCTGAAGCATGCAGCAACTGTACGTAGGAGTGTAAGCAAAATCAGGCAGTCTTTTTTTTCCAGAAGATTCATGTCTTAAGGGTCTGCGACAAAAATGTGGGTATCATAATACTTGCAGAAACTTATCCCCCCTTTGGAAAAGGGGGGCAGGGGGGATTCATAATAAAAGCAAGGGGATATTTATTCTCCATCAAATCTCCCCCAACCCCTCTTTGCTAAAGAGGGGTGAAAAACTGCTCTACCCATAAATTTGTCGCACACCCATGTCTTAAAACCACCTTGAAAGGGTACGGGATATATGGTAGCCTGCCGCACTTTTAAGAAAGAATACTTGTGTTAAGGAGCGCTTTTAGATGGATTACAAGGATACACTGAATCTTCCGCATACCGATTTCCCGATGAAGGCCAATCTCGCCAAACGTGAGCCGGAAATGCTTTCCCGCTGGGACGGGATGCATATCTATGACCTGATACGCCAGACATCCAAAGGTAGAAAGCCTTACATACTTCACGACGGGCCGCCCTATGCCAACGGCAGCATCCATCTCGGAACGGCGCTCAACAAGATCATCAAGGACGTGCTGGTGAAGTCTAAAAACATGGCCGGCTTTGACAGCGTCTATGTCCCCGGCTGGGATTGCCACGGCCTGCCCATTGAGCACCAGGTTGACAAGGAATTGGGCGAAAAGAAAGGAACCCTCTCCCAGACGGAAAAGAGGCGCTTCTGCCGCCAGTACGCCGAACGTTACGTTGATATCCAGCGGGAACAGTTCAAGCGGCTCGGGGTTTTCGGGGAGTGGGACAACCCCTACCTGACGATGGCCTACGATTACGAGGCGGCGACCGTAGCGGAGCTGGGGAGGCTCTATCTGGGCGGCGGCGTCTATAAAGGCAAAAAGCCCGTTTACTGGTGCGCCTCCTGCAAAACGGCGCTGGCCGAGGCCGAGGTTGAGTATCAGGATCACAGCACCCCGTCGATCTACGTGAAATTCCCCGCCGTTTCCGACGTGTCCGCCCGGTTGCCGAAGCTTGCCGGCGAGCAGGTTTCGGTCGTCATCTGGACGACGACCCCGTGGACGATCCCGGCCAACCTCGCCGTTGCGCTCCATGCCGATTTTATCTACGTTGCCCTCAAGATCAGGGGAGAGGTTTTGATTTTTGCCAGGGAACTCCTCGACAACTGTCTGAGCGCCTTCGGTCTTAGCGGTGAACCCTATGAAATTCTCGACGAATTTTCCGGATCTGCCTTGGAGGGGCTCAAGTTCCGCCATCCGATTATCGACAGGGAGAGCCTCCTGATCATCGCCCCGTTTGTCACCCTCGACACCGGAACCGGCTGCGTGCATATCGCCCCCGGCCACGGTCAGGAGGATTATGAGATCGGGATGAAATATGGTCTGGAGAACTACGCTCCCGTTGATGATGACGGTAAATTCACCAAGGATGTCAAGGACTTTTCCGGTCAGTTTGTCTTTTCCGCAAACGACGCGGTGATCGAAAAGCTCAAAGGCGCGGGCGCGCTCTTGGGTCGGGTGGATATCAAGCACACCTATCCCCACTGCTGGCGTTGCAAGAACCCGATCATTTTCCGCTCCACGGAACAGTGGTTTGTCTCGATGGAGAAAAACGACCTGCGGAAAAAGACGCTGCAGGCGATCGACAACGTCAAATGGATTCCGTCGTGGGGGCGGGACCGCATCTACGGGATGATCGAAAACCGGCCCGACTGGTGCATCTCCCGCCAGCGGCTCTGGGGCGTGCCGATTACCGTATTTACCTGCAAGACTTGCGGGGAGCAGTTGCTGAATCAGCCGATCATCGATAATCTGGTTTCGCTTGTCCGCGAACAGGGGGCCGATGTCTGGTTTGAACGCGAGGCCAGGGAGCTGCTGCCGGCTGGATGCGTCTGCCCTAAATGCGGCGGCGACGACTTCAAAAAGGAAACCGACATCCTCGATGTCTGGTTCGATTCCGGCGTCAGCCATGCCGCCGTCCTTGAAGGGCGGGATTATCTCCGCTCGCCTGCGGACATGTATCTCGAAGGCAACGATCAGCACCGAGGCTGGTTTCACTCCTCGCTTTTGGAGTCGGTGGCCTCCCGGGGACGCGCCCCGTACCTCAATGTCCTGACGCACGGTTTTGTCGTGGACGGCGACGGAAAGAAGATGTCGAAATCGGTGGGAAACGTCACCGACCCGCAGAAGATCATCGACGGCTACGGGGCGGAAATCCTCCGGCTCTGGGTTGCCTCGGCGGACTACACCGAAGACATCCGGGTCTCCGAGGAGATTCTGAAACGCCTCGTCGAAGCCTACCGGCGAATTCGCAACACGGGCCGCTTTATCCTTGGCAATATCTCGGATTTCCATCCGGAGACAGACTCTGTGCCGTATGAAGACATGGAGGAGATGGACCGCTGGATTCTGCACCGGCTGCAGGAGGTGATCCGCCGGGTCCGCGAAGCGTACGAGCTCTACCAGTACCATCAGGTCTATACGACGCTGTACAATTTCTGCACCGTTGATCTCTCCTCGCTGTATCTGGACGTACTGAAGGACCGTCTTTATACGTCAAAGACGGCATCCCGCCCGCGCCGCTCCGGACAGACGGCGATGCACGAGATTCTGGAGGCGATGGCAAAACTTCTGGCGCCGATTCTGACCTTTACGGCGGAAGAAATCTGGCTGGCCCTGCCGGAACGGGCAGGCAAGCCGGAGAGCATCCATCTTACCGTTTTTCCGGAAGTGGACAGCGTGAAACTTCAACCGGAACTGGGCGAAAAATGGAAGAAACTCATCGCCGTAAAAAGCGAGGTTGCCCGGGCCATCGAGACGGCGCGCCAGAACAAGGTTGTCGGCCACTCTTTGGACGCCGCGGTCCTGATTGCCGCGCCGGATGACATTCGCCCGCTGCTTCAGGAAAATGCCGAGGATTTGCGTGCATTTCTGATTGTCTCGGCGGTTGCCGTCGTTGAAGCCGCTGCAATTGAAAATGGCTATCAGAGTCCGGAAATTCCCGGGCTTGTCGTAGGCGTGAGTCGGGCGAAAGGCGTCAAGTGCGAACGCTGCTGGAACTACAGCGAGACGGTGGGCGAAAGCGCCGACCATCCGACGCTCTGCACGAGGTGCGTGAAGAATCTGTAAAAAACGGTAACTATTGAATACTTAACCAAGCTTGTCATCCCCGAGTGTTTCTATCGGGGATACGGTTTTAAAACCGGTACCATATTCCCGATTACACCCTCGGGAATGACAGATTTTATTATCATGTTGAATGGTTAAAAAAACATATCATTCGGGGATCTTTTGCCAGAGTTGGTTCATGAGGGGCGGGTTTAAAACCCGTCCGTACTTCCATCATTTGTTGCGCCCACGCCGGGCGGAAGTGTCCACAGGGGGTAATTTTTGAACAAAAAAAACGGAATTTTTCTGGCGATAGCGATTCTGGTGGTTCTCCTCGATCAGGCGACAAAGGCATGGATTGTAGCGGCGATGCGTCTCCATGACTCTTATGCCGTAATAAACGGTTTCTTTAACATCACATCAGTAAGAAATCCCGGCGCCGCGTTCGGGTTTCTGGCCGGCGCCCCGCCGTTTTTCCGCACAGTGTTTTTTATTGCCATCACCATCGGGGCGATTCTGCTGATTCTCTATTATCTGCGGGTCAGCCTGATCGACGATTATCCCCTGATCATTTCTCTGGCGCTGATTTTTGCCGGGGCTGCCGGCAATCTGATCGACCGGGTTCGCTTTGGAGAGGTTATTGATTTTCTTGATGTTTACCTGGGGAACTACCACTGGCCGGCATTCAATGTCGCCGATTCGGCGATTACCGTCGGCGCGTTTGTCATGATTGTCGCCATGCTCCGGAGACGAAAAGGGCAAAATGATGCACAATGAACGAACGGGGCAGTCATGAAGGTTTTTTTGCAGATCAAAAGAACCATTTCCCGACGGATGACGCCTCCCCGGATATTCCTGCTCGGATTTGCCGCCCTGATTCTGATTGGGGCGATTCTTCTCTGGCTGCCCTTTGCGGCGGAAAAAGAACGTCTGAGTTTTTTAGACGCGCTCTTTTCGTCGGCTTCCGCGGTCTGCGTGACGGGGCTGGCCGTGATCGATATCGGCAGAGACCTTTCCTTCGCGGGTCAGATAGTTACGCTCTTTCTTTTTCAGATCGGCGGCTTGGGGATAATAACCTTTTCCGTGGTCATCTTCGGGCTTTTGGGACGGGGCGTATCTTTTCGAGAGCGGGAACTAATTCAGAGCGCCTTCTTCTATGCCCCCCGCCGTGATTTTGTCTCAATAATCAGAAAAGTCCTGAAATTTACCTTTATTGCCGAGGCTGCCGGGGCGGTTATTTTGTTTATTCGCTTCCTTTTTGATTTCCCCCCCGCGACCGCCCTTTACCATGCCATCTACAATGCCGTTTCCGCCTTCAACAATTGCGGCTATTCGCTTTTTTCCGACAGCCTCATCAGATATCAGGGCGACTGGATTGTCAATTTTACGGTTATGGGGCTGATCATTCTCGGCGGCATAGGGTTCATGGTGCAGCAGGAGATTATCTTATGCTTCCGGGGCAAACTCAAAAGGCTTTCGCTGCATACCAAGCTTGTTCTCTTGACAACGACGGGGCTTATTTTTGCGGGAGCTGTCTTTTTTTATCTGTTTGAGGCCCACAATGCCCTCAATGGCGTTTCCGGGCCGGCCGCTTTTCTTATTTCCCTTTTTCAATCCGTCACCCCGCGCACCGCTGGTTTCAGCACTGTGGCGATCGACCGTTTGACTAACGAAACGGTTCTGTTAATGATAATTTTGATGTTCATTGGCGCTTCCCCCGGTTCGACCGGCGGCGGAATCAAGACAACCAGTTTCACGCTGATGGTGCTGATGATCTGGAACCGCATGAGGGGGCGCTTCAATGTCAGCGTCTTCAACCGGCAGATTCCCCGGGAGATTATGGGGCGCACCATTTCGATCGTTTTTGCCGCCTTTTTATTGATTGGCCTGGTCACCTCGATTATGCTGTTCTTTGGAGGAAACAATGCATTGCCGCCAGAGGCGCTGCGCCACCTTTTTATCGAGTACATATTTGAGACAGTTTCCGCGTTCGGAACGGTTGGCCTTTCTATGGGAATTACTCCGGAAATGAGCAATATTCAGAAGGCAGCCATTATTGTAATAATGTTTGCGGGCCGGGTGGGGCCGCTGACGCTGGCCTTTTCCTGGTATGCCGAGGGGAAAAATGAAATCGAGTATGCTGAAGAATCCGTTATGGTCGGTTAGACCGGCAAAAGAGGGGAGGGGTTAGCGATGCAGCAGCGGGTGGTTGTGATCGGTCTGGGTATCTTCGGTTTCAATATCGTGAAGGAGTTGTATGCAGGCGGTTTAGAGGTTATCGCCATCGACAAGGACAAACAGGCTGTGCAGGCGGCAAGGGACTGCTCGACGAAGGCGATTGTCGCCGACGGGACAAATCGGGAGGTGATGGAGCAAATCGGTATCCAGGAGGACGACGTCGTCATCGTTTCGTTCGGCGAGGATCTTGCGGCATCGACGCTAACGACGCTGCACCTCCGGCAGATGAAAATCCGGACGATCATCGTCAAGGCCCCGAACGAGGAACACAAGCTGATTCTGGAAAAGGTCGGGGCGACGGAGGTGATGATTCCGGAGCGGGAGATTGCCCACAAGGTCGCCAGAAGCCTCATCTCGCCGAATGTTCTGGAATATCTTCCCCTTTCGGACGATTACGTGATCTCCGAGGTGGCCCCGCCGAACGACTTTATGGGGAAAAGCCTCGCCCAGTTGCAACTTCGTTCGCGCTACCATGTCGAGGTGATCGCCATCAAGGATGTGCTTTCCGACAAGCTAACCATGATCCCGAAGGCGGACTTCATCCTCAAGGACGGCGATGTGCTGGTTGTGGTCGGCAAGGAGGAGGAGATCAGGAAGATAAAGTAACTGATCAGTTTCTGCTTCCCCAGATTCAATATCTAAACTCAGTCAACAGCCGCGCTCGCCGTTTTCCGCAAACGGAGGGCAGCCTCCCTGCGGAGTGCAAGGATGCTGCGGAGTGATTAAAAATCCTTGAATTCATCATGATCATCAAGCGGGATCACCTGCTCGGGAGTGACGATCCTGCCCCCGGATGCGGCCTTTGCCCTGGGGTTTGGTTTGGCAACAAGCGATTTCATACCCTTCCCCTTTGCAATGGTCGGGGAGTGTGTTGGCCGGCGCGCCGTATCTATATGCCCGGAAGAGGCGCCGCCGTCTTCGGCATTGCTTCCCCGAACGACCGTTATCATGTCGCCGACATACCCCTTCATCTGCAACGCCTGGGCGCTAAGTTCCTCGGAGGCCGACGCCGACTCCTCGGCATTGGCGGCGTTCCGCTGAATCACTTTATCCATCTCGGCAATCGCCTTGCTGATCTGGGAAATCCCCTGCGCCTGCTCGCTTGAAGCGGCGGCAATCTCTCCGACCAGTTCGCCTACCTTCTTCGCCCCGCCCAGCACCCGGTCGAACGCCATGTTAGTTTTGGCGACAATCTCCGAGCCGTTTTTGATCCGCTTGATCGACTCGTCGATCAGATTCTCCGTGTTTTTGGCCGCCTCCGCCGACCGCAGCGCCAGGTTTCTCACCTCGTCGGCGACCACGGCAAAGCCTGCTCCCGCTTCCCCGGCGCGGGCCGCCTCGACCGCAGCGTTCAAAGCCAGGAGGTTCGTCTGAAAAGCGATCTCGTCGATCGTCTTGATGATCTTCGCCATGTCTTCGCTTCCCGTGGTGATCTGCTGCATCGCCCCGGTCAGCTCCTGCATGGCGCCATTCGCTTCATTAACGACCCGGCCGGTCTCCGCCATTAACGTATTGGCCTGGTTGGCGTTTTCGGCGTTCTGCGAGGTCATCGACGAGAGCTCCTCAATCGAGGCCGACGTCTCCTCAAGCGAGGATGCCTGCTCCGACGCCCCTTCCGCAAGGGACTGACTCGCCGCCGACACCTGGGAGGCTGCCGATGCAACCTGGTTCGAACCATCCGCAAGGCCTAGCGCCACCCGATTCAGGGGAGCGGCGATGAAGCGGGAAAGATATAATCCCATAAACATGGAAACAACGGCCCCCAAAATGGTCAGAAAAACCATAATCGTTGTACTGATGTTCGCTGTGGTTGAGTTTTTATTGGAGCGTTTTTTCGCCCCGTCTATCCTGTCGCTGACTAAACTGTTGATCGCGCCTTCAATCTGGCCGGAGATAACCGCTCCCTCCTTCCGAAGGAGGGCCAGCGCCTCGCCGGATTGTCCCTCTTTTGCGAGTTCGATTGCCTTTGCCCGAATGGGAGGATAATTTTTCAGTCCTTCTTTCAGAATATTGAACTTGTTCCTGATATCCTTATCGGTTATTGATTTTTCGAAGATATTCAAATGATCGGCGATGCTTCGATCCAGCTTTTCAATCCTGGCTATATACTCGCTGGCGTCTTTATAGTTGTAAGACTCTATCATGATCTCGCCAAGTTCAACCCTTGCCCGCTGATAAGCGGTAGAAATCTCGGCGATATCCCCCAGCGGCTTGGTGTTTAATTCGTACAGTTGCCTGTCCAGATTATTGGTATTTCTGATCTGGATAATCCCGAAAATCCCAACAACGGTGGCAATCAAGCTCACCATGATAAACCCGCCCAACAGCTTTGTGGCAATGCTAATGTTTCTCATTATTTCTCCCTTTCTAACGTTGCGCTGTGATTTCCGCCGCCAGTATTATTCAGGGGTGTTACTAATTGATATTTATAAAAGATATCATTTATGTTGATGCCTTAAAATTATTATGCACATAATTAAGCAAGCGAGGCGTTCATCTGATACGTTCAGAGGTACTCATAAACTATTTTTGATTATAGTCAAGTTTTTACTAAAAATCATGAAATTCGTCGCGATCATCCATCGGGATAATCTGCTCGGGACGGACAATCCTGGCGCCGGATGCTGTTATTTTCCCCTTCTTTCTGCGGGCGGGGAGCGACTTTGCTGCATGTCCGTTCGTTGGGGAATTCAGGGCAGGTCTCTGCTGACGCGTCAACGGCCGATGCCCGGAAGGAGCGCTGAATCCTGTGGCATTGTTTCCTCGAACAACGGTTATCATGTCGCCGACATACCCCTTCATCTGCAGAGCTTGGGCGCTCAGTTCCTCGGAAGCCGCCGCCGATTCTTCGGCATTGGCGGCGTTCTGCTGAACCACCTTGTCCATCTCGGCGATTGCCTTGCTAATCTGGGCAATCCCCTGTGCCTGCTCGTTTGACGCTGCGGCGATCTCACTCACCAGCCCGCCGACCTGCTTCGCACCGTTTAGCACCCGGTCGAACGCCTCGTTTGTTTTAGTGACAATCTCCGAACCGTTTTTGATCCGCTTGATCGACTCGTCAATCATATCCTCCGTATTCTTAGCCGCTTCCGCCGACCGCAACGCCAGGTTTCTTACCTCATCGGCGACCACGGCAAAGCCTGCCCCCGCTTCTCCGGCGCGGGCCGCCTCGACCGCAGCGTTCAAAGCCAGCAGGTTCGTCTGAAAAGCGATCTCGTCGATCGTCTTGATGATCTTCGCCATGTCCTCGCTTCCTGTGGTGATCTGCTGCATCGCCCCGGTCAGCTCCTGCATGGAGCGATTTGCCTCATTCACCACCCGGCCAGTCTCTAAAGTTACGCTATTGGCCTGATTGGCGTTTTCGGCATTCTGAGATGTCATTGACGAGAGCTCCTCAAGTGAGGCCGATGTCTCTTCCAGTGCCGATGCCTGCTCAGACGAGCCCTCCGCGAGGGCCTGACTCGCCGCTAACACCTGCGCCGACGCCGATGCCACCTGGCTTCCGCCATCCGAGAGCCCCTTGATAACCCGGTTCAGCGGCGCAGTGATGGATTTTATAAGAAAAATACTCAGAACGGCAACTATGAGCAGTCCGAGCAAACTGATGATAACAAATTGACCGGTAATGTCGCTGGTAATTTCATCATAGCGCGTATTAGGCACCCCCACGTATAATATCCCGATAATCTCCCCTGCGGCATTCTTGATCGGTTCGTAAGCAGTCTGATTCCAAATCCCTACTACTTCGGCCTTGCCGACATAGACCCGCCCGCCGGTAAGGGTTTCATCGATGACTTTCTGAGAGGCCTTCGTTCCCACAGCTCGTTCGCCGGAGGGCTTTTTCACGTTTGTGGCGACGCGGGTATCACCCTGAAAGATGGTTACCGTGTCGCCTGTCAACTCGCCGATGGTGTCAATAATCCCGAAATTGCCGTTCATCAGGGTGTCGCCCTTAAACAGCTTCCCTTCCCTGATCGACCAGGCGCCCGGATGTTTTTCGTTCAGGAGAGCTCGTCCCATTGCCAGATCGCCGGCAAGTTTTTCATGGGCGGTCTTGATGATTCTGGTTTTGAAGACGTATATAGTTGATACGCCGATAGAGACGATAATCAGCGCAAAAATAAGCACGAACAGGACAATCTTCATTTTCAAATTGAATTTCATGTTGCTATTTCCTTTCGCTGTTAATAATGGAATTAGTAATTATGGCTGAACCCGGCAACTCCTCAATGAACTGAATAGCTGTGAAACGTTCGACTAACAGAGAGGCTTATACCTGCTTTACCTTGTATTTTCAACCATCGTTTTTGAAATTTTGAAGTTATAAGGAGGAATCCTTTATCATCGGAAAAAACGCTTAATTTAAAGACCCATGCTTTTTCCTGGCCCCATGCTTTTTCAATACCAGGCCTGCCAAAACACCGGTTAATTTGCCATCGCGCGCGGCAATTTGTCCGTTTACCGTCACCATCCGGATGCCTGTCGGGTACTGATGAGGATTGGCGAAGGTTGACCGGGCGGCGATTTTCAACGGATCAAACAGCGCCAGATCGGCGATATATCCGGAGCGGATGATGCCCCGGTCGGTCAGGCCAAGGCGGTGGGAGGGCAGGCCGGTCATCTTGTAAATGGCCTTTTCCAGCGAAAGCAGTCCTCTTTCCCGAACGCCGGTTTCCAGAACCAGGGGGAAGGTTCCATACGAGCGGGGGTGCGTCATTCCCTCGGCATTGGCGGCGGAAAGCGCCAAGCCGTCCGAACCAACGGCAACGAAGTCGCTTTTCATGATGGACTCGACGTCGGCGGGAGAAAGCGAGAAAAAAGCGGCGTGGGTGGAGATGTCCTCCTGGAGGATGCGCAGCGCCGCCGCCTCCGGCGCCAGATTCCATAAAGCGGCCGCATCGGCAAGGGTTTTCCCCGACAAAAAACGGAGTTTTGCGGAAGCGATTCCGGTAAACATGATTGTTGCGGCATCTCCGCGCGTGACGATCAGCTCTTTTATTGCCTCTGCAAGCTTCGGAATCAGCTTCGCGTCAGCAAGGCGTTTGCCGGTTTCCTGAGCGCCGCCGGCGAGCGCCCAGCCGGGCAGCAGTACGGAGAGGGTGGTCTCTGTGGCCTCATAGGGGTACTGATCGGCGCCGATGTCAATGCCTTGCCGTCTGGCCCCCGCTATCCTGTTCAGGGTTTCTCGGGCCTGGCCCCAATTCGCCTTTCCCAGCGCTTTCAGGTGGGAAACCTCGATGGCTGCGCCCGATTTTCTGCCGATTTCGATAGCTTCATCAATTGCGGCAAACAGGGTTGTCCCTTCGCCCCGGATGTGGCTCGCGTAAAGCGCGCACTTCCGGGCGAGAACCACTGCCAGTTCGATCAACTCCTCTGCGCTGGCGAAGCTGCCGGGCGGGTAGATCAGGCCTGTGGACATTCCCCACGCCCCTTGAGCGAGCATTTCTTCCAGGAGACGTTTCATCTCTCCCATTTCCTGCCGCTCCGGCGGGCGATTTTCCATTCCCATAACCGCAATCCGCAACGCCCCGTGTCCGACCAGCGGCGCCAGGTTCACGCCGATGCCGACTTTTTCGAGCTTATCGGCAAAACCCGCCAGATCGCTCCACTTGATTCCGCCTTGGGGAAAAACGAACTCATGCATGGCGAGATACTCTTCGAGTATTCCCCTGCGATTCTCGGCGACAGGGAAAAAACCCAGGCCGCAATTGCCGGTCACGTCGAGGGTTACTCCCTGCAGCAGCTTGCTTTCGGCAAAAGGATTCTCGAAGATATTGGCGTCGGTGTGGCTGTGAATATCGATAAAGCCCGGCGCCAGGACAAGGCCGGCGCCCGCGACGACGACTGAGGCAGCGCCGCACAATTCGGGGGCTATTTCCGCAATGCGGTCCCCGGCGACAGCGACGTCCGCTTCATACGGCGCCCCGCCGGTTCCGTCCGCAACCGTGACTTTTTTAAACAGGATATCGTACATGGATGTTGATCGCTTTTACTCAAAAATGCGTACATAAATTGCGGTGCGGGCACACCCGCCATGCCGCACAAAACACCTAACATATTTATAAACCCCCATGCCCGGGGGGCTCAACGAAGCATGAAAATCCCCCCTTGCCCCCCTTTGGCAAAGGGGGGATGGGGGGATTTTCATATAAACCAAAGGACGGCGGATTTACCGAGGGGCGAGCCAGGAAGAAATCACGCCGGCATCGAGCATGGTGCGCAGGCCGGCCGACGCCTTGACAATCCTTTTGACGGCGTTTACGGCCATTGCGCAGGTTGCCGTGTCTCCGGGGAGCCCGCCCTTGACCGTCACATCCAAGGGCGGCTCCCCGTCGATGAAGGTGCGGTCCTGCGGATTGGGGTGGCCGAAATAGGCCTGAAGATGGAGCGTGATGACGGCGTTTCCGGCGTGATATCCCTGACAGAGCTGATCGACGCCGCAGACCCGGCCGGGGGCAATCTCAATGAACTGGCTTCGGAGCGTCTTCGTCGCCATCACGGGATAGACGCGCTCCTCGATCCTGTCGAGCGCAATACCCAGCGCGGCGGCGATCAGTTGCACGGATTCGGAGAACCCGACATGACGAATGGTCAGCTCCGCAACCTTCTTTTCGAACTCGGCGAGGTCGAGCCCCGCGCCGATTTTCTGCTGGAAGGGGAGCCGTCGGAGCGAGGCGTCCTGAAAACGCTCGATCAGTACCGAGTTAACCAGGCTGCAGGCGCCGCTTATGAAAACAGGCAGGATATCCATCGCAAAGCCAGGATTGACGCCGGTGCCCAGAACGGCCAGCCCTTTTTCTTTCGCCTTTTCGTCGATCAGGCGCGACTCTTCGGGGCAGTTTTGAAAAGGGTAGGAGAGCTGTTCGCAGGTCGAAACGACATGCCAGCCCGCCTCGATGCAGGCGATAATCTGCGGCGTGATCCGTTTCAGCCAGGAACCGGTGCAGACGATTGCCACCCCTGGGACGGCTGCCGAATGCAGTGCCTCTTCGATGGTGGGCTTTACCGTTACGCCCAGCGGGGGCAGTCCCAGAATCTCTCCCAAATCCCGGTTATTGTACCCGGGGGCGATGTCGGCGGCCGCCGCGAGCCGCAAATTGGGCCGCTGGGACGCGATTTTCGCAATGAGCTGGCCTACGGGGCCAAGGCCGATAATGGCAACGGGGATCTGGTTCATTGATTTTCCTCCATTTTTTGTTTCAGCTTCTAAAAATTACAGCAGCACGACAGTTGCATCGACCGCAACGGCGCCATCCGGGCCATAGATCAGCGGGTTGATGTCAATTTCGCTGATTTGGGGGAAGGCGAGGCCGATCTCGCCCAGGCGGACGATAATGCGGGCGAGCTCTTCCCGATCTACCGGCGCTGAACCCCGAAAGCCGTCCAGCAGTTTCTGTCCGCGGATGCCGGCGATCATCGCCAGCGCCATTTGCAGCGTCAGCGGGGCGACGGCAAAAACGGCATCCTCGTATAATTCCGCAGAGATGCCCCCGATGCCGCACATAACGCATGCCCCGAGCTGGGGATCGCGCAGGAGCCCCAGAATGAGTTCCACCTTGCCGGGTATCTGCTTTTGGAGCAGAACCTTGCCCCGATTTTCCATCTTTCGGTGAAGTTCTTCGAATTTTTCCCGGGCGGATTTTTCATCGGCGATGCCGAGGCGCACCAGATCGAGTTCGGTCTTGTGGATGGCGCCGGGCAGCAGACCCTTCATGACAACCGGAAAACCAAATTCCGCCGCCATCCTTTCGGCCTGCGGCGCCGAATTAACGACCGCCTCCTCGACGGTCGGGATACCGCAGGCCGCCAGCAGTTGTTTCGAGAGATGCTCGTCAAGCGTCCCGGTTTCTGAGGTCATGATTTTTTCTATTTCTGGGAGAATATTTACCGGTGAGACCTCCGGCGCTCCTTCGGGCAGGCGACGTTTGCGGATGGCCGCCCTCAGGCATTCGGCCGCCCGGCCGATCTCGGTAAAAACCGGAATTCCAGCGGAAAGCGCTTCCTTTTGGGTTTTTAAAACCAAATCCTGTTTTCCGACCAGCCAGGCGACAAGCGGTTTGCCGTGTTTTTTGATCAGGGCGGCAAAGGATGACAGATTGGACAGCATCCGGATATTCCCGGCGGACAGATGCAGAAAGACCGCGTCCACCCCCGGATCGGCAAGGACAGCGGACAGGGCGAGGCCCTGAACGTCAACGTCCGAGCCGAGATGACTTTCAATAGCCGGCCACAAATCGACCGGGTTGGAAACGGGCATCCAGGACGGAAACAGTTTTTCCAGCTCCCGTTTTGTTTCCGGGGAAAAGTCCGCAAGGGCAAGTCCCTGTTCTTCAACAAAGTCAGTGGAAACGATCCCCGCCCCGCCGCTGAAGGTGAGAATGGCCGTTCTTTTACCCCCCGCGGCAGGTTCCGTCAAGGACAGGGAGCGACAGATATCGGCCATTTGCCGGAAGTCTGTTGCCTCTATAACCCCCGCCTGTCTCATCAGGCCGGAGACGATCCGGCGGTTTCCGGCAAGCGAGGCGGTGTGGCTCATCGCCGCTTCGGCCCCCTTTTTGCTTTTTCCCCCTTTGAGGACGACAATCGGTTTTGCACAGCGGCGCGCCAACTCCAGGAAGCGCCTGCCGTCGGCAAAGGATTCAAGATACATCCCGATTACGTCCGTCTGGGGGTCGTCCATGAAATATTCAAGGATATCGCACTCATTTATGTCAACCTTATTCCCCAGCGAACATACTTTGGCAATACCGGTCAGGGCATGGGTCATGATATCCACCAGAAAAACCGCGGAGAGCATGCCGCTCTGCACAACAAGGGAGACGCGGCCGGGAATCAGCAGGCCTTGCTGCTGCCATTCCGGTACCATGAAGGAAAAGATGTTGCTGCCTGCAACATCCACGAGACCCATGCAGTTCGGCCCCCAGATGCGAATCCCCGTGCGGGCCGCAATCTCCAGCAGCTCTGTCTGAAATTTCGCCCCCGCGGGACCTGTTTCGGCGAACCCCCCCGATTCAATCATTACGCCGGGTATCCCGTTTGCGGCGCATTCCGCCACCGCCTCCGGCACCTGGGAGGCCGGCACGAAGACTATCGCGAGATCGGCTTTGCCGGGAACATCCGTAACCGACGGATAGCAGGCCAGGCCTTCAATCTCCGTGTAACGCGGATTGACCGGGTAGATTGGGCCTTTGTACCCCATCTGCAGATTCTTCACGATGGCGTTTCCGCCCTTTATCGGGTTGGAGGTTGCGCCGACGACGATTACCCCTTCCGGGGTAAAAAAGTTTTTCATTATTTCTCCTGCACAATTATCTTTTTGGCATCTTCAATAACAAGCTTACCGCGCCCGCCTTCTACAGCAAACCCCTCAACGATGCAATGCTTTTCTACTTTGGCTTGACTGGGAAAAGACAGGAAACACAAAGGGCAAGTCTGAAAAAGCCAAAGACTAAAGTTCGCGGGCTGAATCTATCGTAGTTGTAATAATTAATCGATATAAGACGATTATTGTGATATAAAAATATATGGAATCAGCAGGATGGAGAGCAAGCAGGAGTCAAAAATATTATGAAGAAACTTTATTCCTGAGACGAACCGGAGCACATTCAGATTTATTAAAAAGTAGTCACAGAAAAACAAATCTTTACCTTTTCAGGAGGATTTCATGGATGATCTTAGGCCGTACCGTTCTTTCGTCAGTTACATAGATCGCAGCCGGGAGTACTACGCCGCCCAGGGCTACACCAGGCCGTACGCCTGGGCCCATCACGAAGAAGTCCCTTTTGCCCCGCTGCAAAAACCGCTCTCCGAATGCCGTGTGGGATTGGTGACAACAGCAGGCAGAACGTCGGCGGAGGGGCTGATCGGGGCCGGAGGGCTAATGCGTGGCTCCTACGCGGAGCCGGTGAACCCGCCGCCGAAAAATCTATTCACCAACGATCTGTTTTGGGACAAGAATGCGACCCATACTGAGGATGTTGACAGCTTTCTGCCAATAAACCGCCTTGCTGAGCAGGCCGAAGAAGGCAGAATCGGGTCGGCTTCGCCCCGCTTCTACGGAGTCCCCACCGATTACAGCCAGAATCGAACAGCGCAGGATGTCGCCCCCCGGATACTCGAGTGGTGCCGGGAGGATGGCCTCGACGCCGTGATTCTAATGGCGCTTTGACCGGTTTGCCACCAGACCGTGAGTCTGGTAGCAAGGCACTTGGAGGCGAATGGCCTCCCCACGGTGGTCATGGGCTGCGCGCGGGACGTTGTTGAAGAGTGCGGCGTTGCCCGCTTAATGTTCACCGATTTTCCGCTGGGAAATCCCTGTGGAAAACCCTGGGACAAAGAGATGCAGCGCTCAATCGTCGGAAGCGCGCTCGATCTGCTGGAGCGGGCCTGGATGCCGCGCACCACTATCCAGACGCCGTTTCACTGGGAAAACGAAACATGGCGCGACGCCTTCATGCGGGTGGACGACAGCAACCGCGAGACGCTTGCCCGAGCAGGCGAGGAGCGTCGCCGCCTTCAGGCCGAAATCAAGAAATTACGGTGACTGAGGGAAAATCCATGATTGAATCCCAAACCCTGCCGCCGATGATTGCCGCCCTGCTGAAAAGGGCGCGCCAGGAACACGGCGCCGGGAAGGTGGAGCTGCTGGAAACCCATATATCATGGGTGCTTCTGGCTGGCGACTATGCCTACAAAATCAAGAAGCCGGTAACACTCCCTTTTGTGGACTACAGCAGCCTCAAGGCGCGCCGCGCCTTCTGCGAGGCGGAACTGATGCTAAACCGCCGCTATGCGCCCGACATCTACCTGGGGCTGGAACCTATAGGTGGGTCGGCGGAAGCGCCGATTCTTGGAGAAATGCCGGCCATCGAGTGGGCCGTAAAGATGCGCCGCTTCGACGAGAAATGGCGCATGGACCACGTCTGCGCCCGGGGCGAGCTGACACCGGCCATAGTTTTCGACTTGGTGCAGACCGTGGCGGCCTTTCATGAAGCCGCACTAAAAGCGCCGCCGGGAAGCCGTTTTGGCGAGGCAGATCAGGTGCTGGCGCCGGCGCTGGAAAACTTCGAGGAACTGCGCCCTCTGCTCCCGGCAGAAGAAGCGTTGCTATCGAATCTGGAAAGATGGACAAGAATTGAATTCGAAAGATGCCAGACAAGCTTCGCCGCCCGCAAGAGAGCCGGGCACATCCGTGAGTGCCACGGCGACCTGCATTTGGGCAACATTGTCCTCCTTGACGGCAGAGCCGTCCCCTTCGACTGCATAGAATTCAACGAAGATTTGCGCTGGATCGATCAGGCAAGCGAGCTGGCCTTCACCTACGAGGATCTGCTCGACCACGGCCAGCCCGGTCTTGCCAACTGGCTTATCAGCGAATGGCTGGCGGCAACCGGCGACTTCGAAGCCTTGGGGGTGCTGCCCTTTTACGCAGTTTACCGCGCCCTGGTGCGGGCCAAAGTGGCGGCGCTCGGCGGCAATGTTGCCGAGGCGTGTGAATATCTGGCGATGGCGACTCGCCTTTCTACTCGCCCACATCCAACCTTGTCCATCACCTACGGCCTCTCCGGTTCCGGCAAAACCACCCTCTCATCCGCACTCCTGCTGGACGATAAGACAGCCAATACGGTGCGCATCCGTTCCGATGTCGAAAGAAAGCGCCTGTTCGGTCTGGCGCTCGAGAACGCCGGCGGCAACATCTACACAGAAGAAGCGACAAACAGAACCTACCGCCGTCTTGAAAAACTGGCCGAAGACACGCTGAGCGCCGGTTGGTCGGTAATCGTTGATGCGGCCTTCCTGCGGCGAATTCAAAGGGAACAATTTCGCAATTTGGCCGGTCGCCTGAACCTGTCTTTTAAAATCCTCGCCTGCGAGGCGCCCCCGGACGAGCTTTGCCGTCGCCTGCGTGCGCGCCAAAATGACGCCTCCGACGCAACGGTGGCCGTGCTGGAGCAACAGTTAAAATTTGCAGAGGCGCTGACGGAAGAAGAAATATAGGGACACTTCCCACCAAAAATCATTCCCCATGATCTGGCGCACCCATTTCCCCTGGAATGATCTCAATTAATGACCTGAGGGCTTTATTGACAAGCATCGCCTATTGACGGGTGAGGTATAAGCAGAACGGGCTTCTAATTAAAATGAAAATGAATTTATATTTTTTACCGGCAGGCGCCCGAAAGACCGCCCCGGGGATTTCCTTAAGTTTTATGACGGGCAAATCATGACAGCGGCGGCTTTCCAAATTTGCTGTTGCTTTTAGCCGGATATTCTGTAAAAGGAGCCATGAAAATTCTACGACAGACTGGCACAGGCGAATGGAGCGAGGGAAAAGACGGCGGGAATGCTGCCGTTTATGCCATTGTCCTGTCGCAGTTCTGTTTTGCCGTCGGCATGAACATCGTAATCTCCTTCATGCCCTTTTACATATTGGACATCAGCAAATACAGCCCCACCCGAACGATGGTCTGGATTGGGCTGATCATGGGGCTAAACTCCTTTGTTATGGCCGCCGTCGCCCCTTTCTGGGGAAGCCTGACCGCCAAATACAGTCCCAAGCTATTGTACGAAAGGGTTTTCTTAATAAGCGGCGTCATTACTCTGTTGATGGGCTTTACGCAAAGCCTGCCGTTGATTTTGGCGCTCCGGATCATCCAGGGCGTCTTGGGCGGCGCCTCCACTATCGGCCTTTTTATGGTATCACGGCTTTCCCTCCGGGAAAAACTGGCCGGCAACCTTAGCTTGTTTCAAAATTCGATCACCGCCGGCCAACTGCTCGCTCCTCCGGTGGGCGCCTACGTTGTCGTGCACATGGGCTACGCGGCTCCGTTTATCCTCTCTGCGGCTTTAATTGCTGTAAGCCTGCTGCTCTGCCATTTATACGTTTCCGGGATTGCCCCGAAACAAGAAGAAATTGAAAGTAAAACTTCATATAATAAGCAAGTCATCTTCGGATGGGTGTTGAGCTTCATCGCCACTGTCAACCTGACGTTTCTGCCATCCATTCTTCCCAACGTCCTGGCGGGATTTTCGCTGAAGGGCAATGACGCCCTCAAAGCTGCCGGGTTTATAATGATGGGATATACTGCAACCGCGATTTTGGGGAATTACCTGATCAGCAACCTGACGCCGCTGGCGAAGATCAAAAAAACAATCGTCGCGGCCTGCCTCTTCTCGGCTTTTTCACAAATAATCATGTACTTCGCCCCTGGGGTCTTCTCCTTTGCAGCGGTGCGGATGCTCCAGACAGGGGCGATCGCCGCCGTCATCTCGCTGGTTATGGCTGAATTTGCAGGGGGAGGAGGCGGGGCAAAAATCGGCTTCCTGAATTCCGCCCGTTTTGCCGGAAACGGCGCCGGTCCGCTGCTGGCCACCTTTGTGCTGGCCCGGGCAAACCTTTTGACCCTCTATATTGTCATCTCCCTGTCAACGGTTGGTTCGGTGCTGGCGTTCCTGTTCACGGAGCGGCAGGTCGGCCGCACAACGGCAACTAAAAATTCCTGATTAGTTTTCCCTCATCCGCTTATCAGCAGCGCCGAAATATCCATCACGTTTGTGCCGGTGGGACCGGTCATGATCAGGTCCCCCGTCTGTGCGAAGAAATGGTAGGAGTCGTTGTTTGACAGATACTTTTCGATGTTGAGATTGAGGCTTTGCGCCTTTTCCCAGCTTGCGCGGTCGCAGATCGCCCCGGCGGCATCAGAATGTCCGTCGATCCCGTCCGTGCCGAGGCTGAAAAACACAAAACGGGGATTTTCCCTAATCTCATTCAGCACGGCAAGCGCCATCTCCTGATTGCGCCCTCCCTTCCCGTCGCCTTGGAGAGTCACCGTCGTCTCCCCACCGAAAAGCAGCAGCACTGGCGGGGTAAAGGGCTGGTCCGTTGCCGCAATCTCCTCGCCGATGGCAACTATCGCCCGGGCTGCCTCCCTCGCCTCTCCGCGCAGACGGGAAGTCATGATATGGGCGGGAATGCCCAGTCTCGCGGCATTCTCCTTCGCCTTCCGGAGGGCTTTCATGTTGCTGTCGATGATGAAGTGCTTTATCCGCGGGTTTTCGCTTTGCGGCGTATCCTCCAACGGTCTGGACAACCCCCGCTCAACAACCGTTCTGACGGCAGCCGGCGCCCCTTCCCAGAGGCGGTATTTTTTCAGGATCGCCTGCGCGTCGGCAAAGGTGGAACGATCAAAATACAAAGGCCCCGATCCGATCGCCTCGAGATCGTCGCCGATCACATCCGAAACCACCAGGACAACTCCGCGCGCCCTTGTCAAGCGGCCCAGCCGTCCACCCTTGACAAGCGAGAGGTGCTTGCGAACGATGTTGATCTCTTCGATCGGAACGCCGCCCGCCAAGAGTCCCTTCGTCAGCAACTGCATATCCGCAAGCGAAATCGGGGAAACCGGTTTTTCGATAAGGGCGGAGCTGCCCCCGGATAACACATAGATAAAAAAATCTTCCGCTGCAAGCGCCGCCATTTTTTCCATCAGCATTTCCGCCGCGCGTACGCTCTTTTTGGTCAGCACCGGATGTGAGCTCTCAAACACCTCAACGCCGTCGAGCAAGGCGGGATAGTTCGAGACAACAAAACCCTCCGCAAGCTTTTCTCCCAGCAACTCTTTTACCGCCCGCGCCGTCTCCACGGCGGCTTTCCCGCTGCCGAACAGATGCACCCCGCGCTCTTTTGGGATAACAAAAATTTCCCCTTCGATGCTCAGAACCCCCTGTTCAAATTTCAATTTCTCGCGCACCATGTTGGCCGGCAGTGTTGCTGCAATAGTCTCTCTTACAATTGCCGTCATTATTTCTCTGCCGATCATACTTCTCCTCCCCTTCCGGTTCCCGGTCGCTACCATTTGCGAACCGCACCATTAAAATATCGCCGCTTAGCGGCCATCCCTCGTTATCTTTATTTGTTCCACAGCAGAGTCAGCATCTTTGGGACTCGTTAGATACAGTTTCGGCAAGGCTGACTCCACCTTGGCGCAGGAGGTGGAACATCCACAGACAATCAGGATTTCTTCCGCATCTTCACTGTCAGCGGCAATAAACTCAGCCTTTTCGGCGAGCCGTTCCCGGAGGTCATCGACCAGCGCAACGCGGTCGTACTGGGCGCGGCAACCGCCGCAGTACTTAAGGCCCACTTTTATTTTTCTTTCTCGATCCCGCACAGGTACTTCGCTTTCTTCTGCTTCTGCTTCAGATTGATCAGCCGGGAAATCATGATCCGCTGGGCCTGGGGGGAGCCGGCGCCGTGCATGGATTCCGTCAGGTACCCGACAGCCGCCGTTCCCAGGGTGATGTTTTCGATAAGCCGCAGTATTCTCAGACGGTGCTCGGTGGGAACATCTTGTTTTGTTTTCAGATATTTGTCCACCCATTTGCCCACCACCGGCGAGTGGAGATCCTGAGCGGAGGGACAGGTTACCATCAGGCCGCCCGCGATGTCCTGGGAAAGTCTCGCTATTTCGTAAGGGAAACGCGTGACATTCTGCTTGTGGACGTTGGCCAGCAGAACATCGACGAGATATGTGCCAGACGGCTCTTTGTGCCCCTCCGCTGCGCAGGCAATGCAGCCGCAGAAAAGCGTTTCGTTCAAGTGATTCATCTCGACGATCTTGTCCTTTACATGGGAGGCCTTTTCCACGCCGTTGTACTCGGCAATGGTCTGGGTCGCCCCGATCAGCACATCGCCGACTCCTACCTTGCACGCGTAGCTCTGGCGATGGTAAGCGGCGAAATTTTCCACGAGCTGGGTGGTGAATTCATACTCCTTGTACATGAACACCCGCTCCCAGGGGACAAAAACCCTGTCGAAGACGACCAGCGCCTCGTGGCCTCCATAATGCATGTTGCCCCGATCGAAGGTCATCCCCTCGAGCTTGCGGGTATCGCAGGACTGCCGCCCCATGATATAAGTGATACCGGCGGTGTCGCTGGGAAGCGCAAACGATACGGCATAATCCCTGTCTTCCTCCCGCATGGTGAGGGTGGGCATCACGATGATCTCGTGGGAGTTTACCGCGCCGGTCTGGTGGGTCTTGGCGCCGCTCACCACGATGCCGTCTTTCCTCTCTTCCACGACATGCAGGAACATATCCAGATCGGGCTGCTGCGAGGGGGCGAGCGCGCGGTCGCCCTTGGGGTCGGTCATTGCGCCGGTGCAGACCAGGTCGTTTTCCTGAACGTACTCCAGATACGCCAGGAAGCGTTTGTTGTAGGCAGTGCCATACCTCGCGTCGAGCGCGTAGGTGGTGATCGACAGGGCGTTCAGGGTATCCATGCCGACGCAGCGCTGAAAACAGCAGGCGGTGAGCGACCCCAAAAGACGCCCCATCTTGCTTTTTTTCACCAGGTCTTCGACGCTCTGGTGGATGTGGGTGAACCGGTTGATCCGGTTGCCGGTGAGGTGGGAAGTGGCCGTCATGATGTCTTCGCATTCGGGTTTGAGGGCGCTTTCGTAGGTGGCGGCGACGGCGTTCATAGACGGCCGGATGATGGGATCATCAACGGGGTTTTCGACCTTCTTGCCGAACATGTAAACGTTCAACTTCAGTTTTCTGAGACTCTCCTCGTATTGACTTGCATTCATCATTTTGCCCATATTATCCTCCCTGCGCTGATTTATGAGTGATTATCGATGAAGATATTCGTTACGCAACAGTTTATTCAAGATTATCGTCAACCGGAGATAAAATTTCAGACCAGCGAATGTTCTTACGCGCGCCGTTTTCCAATTTGCACCATAACCAGTTATTCATCGGCGCGGAAGGTCTTGCGAGGGCGAACAGCGCCCGGTGAAAAAGGACTTCAGAAACGGGAGCTGATGGCGTATGTCGCAGCCGAGATCAGGGCGGCGCAGGGGATCGTTAAAAGCCACGCCCAGAGGATTTGGCCCGCCACTCCCCAGCGCACGGCGGTTAAGCGGCGCAGGGAGCCCACCCCCATAATCGAGCCGGTGATCGTATGCGTGGTGCTCACCGGAATGCCGAGGCTCGAAGCGAGAAAAAGACTGACCGCCGCGCCGGATTCGGCGCAAAAACCGTCAACTGGCTTCAGCTTGGCGACCTTCTGCCCCATGGTCTTGACTATCCGCCAGCCGCCGGACATAGTGCCGAGGGCTATGGCCCCGTGACAGGAAAGGACGACCCAGAGGGGGATATAAAACTTGTCTCCCAGCATCCCGGCGCTGAAGAGCAGACCGGCGATAATTCCCATGGTTTTCTGGGCGTCGTTGCCGCCGTGCCCTAAACTGTACAACGCCGCCGAAAGAAGCTGTCCTTTCCGGAAGATATGATCAACCTGGGAAGGCGCCTTCCTCCGGAAAATCCAGTGGACGGCGCTGCCAAAAACAAGGCCCAGAATAAGGCCAAGAAAGGGAGAGATAAAGATAAAGGCAACGGTTGTAAGAATCCCCTTCCACAAAAGAGCGCTTGTGCCCGATTTTACCAGCGCCGCGCCGATCATACCCCCCATGAGGGCGTGGGAAGAACTCGTCGGCAGCCCCACGCGCCAGGTAATGAGATCCCAGGCGCAGGCGCCGATGAGGGTGGCGAAGATAATATGGGAATCCATAATGGCGATATCGACAATTCCCTTGCCGATCGTCCCGGCGACATGCAAACCGAAGAAAAGGAAGGCGACGAAATTAAAAAAGGCGGCCCACATAACAGCCTGCCGCGGTGTCAGAACTCGCGTCGAAACAATCGTGGCGATTGAGTTTGCGGAATCATGAAATCCGTTTAGAAAATCAAATCCCAGCGCCAGGGCGATCAGAAGCAGAAGACTCCAATCCATTATCACCCCTGTTTAATCAGAATGGAGGCGGCAATATTTGCCACATCCTCGCACTTGTCCAGCACAGTTTCCGCTTCCATGTAAATGTCTTTCCATTTGATGACATGCATGGGATCGCTGGCATTCTCGAAAAGTTTGCTGAGAACCTCATCCCGTAACTGGTCGCCGAGATTCTCCAGCCGGTTTACCTCGATGCAGCAGGTTGAAATCTTGGTTGACTGCTTCAAATCCCGCAGGCCTCGCACCGCGTTGGCAAGGTTGTCAACCGACCTCTCGATCAGCTCGGCAAATCTCATCAGATCTTCACTTTTTACGTCGTTGAGCTTGTAGAGAAGCATACGGTTGGTCATAGCCTGGATCAGATCAATCACGCTGTCAAATTCATGGGCCAGCGAGTAGATGTCTTCACGGTCAAAAGGGGTGACAAAAGTCCGGTTCAGGCGGTCGATGATTTCATGCGTTACCTCATCGCAGTTCTCTTCGATGCAGTGCATCTTCTCGATTGCCTGATGGTCAAAGGTTCCGGCCGTAGCAAAATTACTGAAACAACGGGCAGCATCTATGGCATGGGCGGCCATCTGATCGAACAGACCGAAAAACAGGTATTCTTTGGGAAGCAGGCTGAATTTCATCTATTTTCACCTAATTTTAATAAAGGCTAAAGTAAAAGGGCAAAGACTCCTTCCTCTTTCCGCGGCCCTGTATAGATGATTTTTCTTCGTGAGGCAAGAACAAAATCATCTTGTTTTTTCCCATCAGGCGTCTGCAAAAATCGCAACGTGACGAAAGAGATTCACGTCAACAAGTCCCCGGTCGGTCAAGCGGAGTTCCGGGATAACCGGCAGGGCAAGGAAGGAAAGGGCCATAAACGGCTCGGGAAGCCCCGACCCCAGTTCGTGGGCCGCGCGGCGCAGCTCCTGCCAGCTTGCGGCAACCTCGGCAAGCGGAGCATTTGCCATAAGCCCGGCTATCGGCAGCGCCAGACTGGCCAGAACCTGCCCCTGGCAGACGGCAGTCATGCCGCCATTCATTTTTTCTATCGCCTTGACGGCCGCGAACATCTCTTCGTCGTCGCAGCCGACAACGATTATGTTGTGGGAATCATGGGCAACCGATGAGGCAAGCGCCCCTCTTTTCAGGCCAAAGCCGCTGACAAAGCCGATTCCGATATTGCCCGTGCGCTGATGCCTTTCAAAGACGGCCAGCTTGAGGATATCCCGGTCGACATCGGAAACGACTGTCCTGCCTGCAATTTTCGGAGCGACGGTTAGCTGTTTTGTCAATATCTGCTCCGGAACCAGACCGATCACCCTGATTTTGCCCTCTGCCTCCGGAACGGCAAGGGCGCCCGGTGCAAACGGCCGGATATTTATCCGGCCCATCTTCCCCGGCTGAGCCTTAGCGGCCGTCGCTGTTGTTTCGACCGGCAATCCCCCCTGAGCAAATACGATCCGTCCTTCCTTGATGACGCTGCGAATGCAAAGGGGCGCAAGCGACGAAAGGATCAGCAGATCGGCTTTGTATCCCGGGGCAACGGCGCCGACGTCGCGCCTGCCGAAGTAACGGGCCGTGTTGCAGGTAACCATCCGAATCGCAGAAACAGGATCCAGCCCCTCTTCCACCGCCAGGTTGACAAGGTGGTCGAGGTGACCCTGCGCGAGCAGATCATGGGGATGCAGATCATCGGTAGCAAGGGAAAAATGGCAAATGTTATCTTTATTTACGAGGGGCAGCAGGGTCTTGAGATTCTTCGCCAGCGTCCCCTGACGGATCATGATGTGCATCCCCAGCCGCAGTTTCTCGCGCGCCTCGGCAAGATCGCTGCACTCGTGATCGGAGTGGATGCCGGCGGCTATGTAGGCGTTCAGGTCCCGGCCGGAAAGAAGCGGGGCATGGCCGTCGCAGACGGCGCCGCTAAAGGCAATCAATTTTTCCAGCGCCTCATTGTCCCCATTTATGACCCCCGGATAATTCATCATCTCGGCCAGGCCAAGCACCCGCTTATGCCGACGCAACGTTTGCAGAGCGGCGACAGAAAGAACGGCCCCGGACGTCTCCAGGCCGGTCGCCGGGACGCAGGAGGGAAGCATGAAATAGATATCGACGGGAAGACGCCGCGCGGCATCCATCAGGAACCGTATCCCCTCAATTCCCATAACATTGGCTATTTCATGGGGATCGGCCATAATCGCCGTCGTCCCATGTTTTATAACGGCCTTCGCCAGCTCCTGCGGGGAAAGCATCGTGCTTTCCAGATGCATGTGGGCGTCGATAAATCCCGGCGCGATATAACAGCCGGTTGCGTCAATCACCCGGGCGCCTTCGTAGCTGCCAACACCGGCGATGATGCCGTCATACAACGCGACATCGGCAGTTATGATCTCGCCGGAAAATACATTGACAACCCGCCCCCCTTTCAGAACGAGTTCCGGTTCTTTAAGTCCACGAGCCACGCCAATCAGATTTTTCAACCGTTCGCGCTTTCTCATCGCACCCCGTATCGTTTATCCGGCCTAAGCCCTGGCCATCGTAAATGACTGTTTGCGGATCGAGTAGCGGCCCGCGTTCGCCAGCACCTTGCCGACAAACTGCTCGGGCACATCTACCAGCGTATGATCGTACTGGATGTAAATCTTGCCGAGTTGCGAGCCGGGGATATCGGCCTGATAGGAAAGCGCGCCCACCACATCCGCCGGGCGGATGCCGTGCGTCTTGCCGATGTTCATCGAAAGGCTCACCATCCCCGCTTCCCGGGAAACCTTTTTGTCTTCCCGCGGCAGCGTTGTCCGCGACCCGCTCCGGGAATCCGCATGGTCGGCCGGGCGCTCTCGCCGCAACGGGGTTCTCCGGCCAGGCCTGTCGGCGCCGGAGCGCTCCCGGGAAATTTCAATAACTTCCGCAACCGGAGCCACCGGACGCATCTTTTCATCGGCCCGGGCAATCTTGATGGCAACCGCGGCCAAATCAAACACGTCGGCGCCTTCCGCCACGAGCTTCTCGACAATCATGCGTTCCTGCTTGCAGCGGCCGCGCTTCAGCCAGAACAACAATTTTTCAACAAGCTCACCCTGGCGGCGGGCCATAATTTCTTCGACGCCGGGCAATGTTGATTTTATCAGCGTCTGATGGATAAAAGCCTCCACATTGTGCAGTCGGCGCTTCTCCGCGGGCGTTACCAGCGTAATGGCAATGCCCGTGTGGCCGGCGCGGCCCGTGCGACCGACTCGATGGATATAAATCTCGGGATCTTCGGACAAATCGTAGTTAAAAACATGGGAAATGCCTTCAATATCAAGCCCGCGCGCGGCAACGTCAGTCGCCACCAGCACCTTGATCTGGCCGGCGCGGAAGCGGTTCAGCGTGCTCTCGCGGGATTCCTGGCTCAAATCGCCGTTCAGGGCCTCGGAGGCAAACCCGCGATTGGTCAGCTCCGCCGCCAGATCGCGAGTCCCAAGTTTCGTGCGGGCAAAAATCAGGGCGGAGGTTATCTCTTCCACCTCAAAAAGGCGGGTGAGCGCGGCGGTCTTGTCGGAGTGATTCACCATGTAATAGCGCTGCTCGATGGCGGCAACCGTCATCTGTTCGCGCCCGATCGTCACCGCTTGCGGCTCGCGCATGTACTTCTTGGCAAGCTTGCGGATAGGGGCAGGCAAAGTAGCCGAGAACAAAGACGTCTGGCGTTCAGCCGGCATGGCGGACAGCAGGGCCTCGATATCTTCAATAAATCCCATCGAAAGCATTTCATCGGCTTCATCGAGAACGACGGTACGGACCTCGCTCAGGTTAAGGGCGCCGCGATTGAGAAGATCCAAAAGTCGGCCGGGCGTCCCGACGACAACATCAACACCACGTTTTAATTGGCTTAACTGACGCTCATAAGAGGCGCCGCCGTAAATAGCAACAACCCGCACCTTGCAGAACTGCCCGAGACCGGTCATGGCCTCTGCCACCTGCAGGGCCAGTTCGCGGGTCGGCGCCACAACAAGGGCCTGCGGGAGGCGACTGCCTGTCTGTAAATTGTTCAGGATGGGGAGTGCAAAGGCAGCGGTTTTGCCGGTGCCGGTCTGCGCCTGGCCGATAGCATCAATGCCGGCAAGCATGAGCGGTATGATCCCCGACTGAATGGGGGTAGGCTCGGTATAGCCAAGCGCGGAAACCGCCTGCGTAAGCTCGGGGCGCAGGTGTAGATCAATAAATTGTGAAGTCATTTTCTTCCTTTCGTCTTGTTGTCCAGAATTACCAGGTTCGACATCCCGGATAATACTGGATGGTTACGAGACTCTTGTTTCAATGACTCCGCAATGCTCTTGCCAACACCAGGCCTTCCTCGCGGAAGAAACCCGCCCAACAAAAATGCCCGACCGTCGGAGCGCCGGGCAAAACCTCGGAATTTTTAAAACAACGTCCCAATGCAATGGATCTTCTACTATGCCGGATCTTCAAAAAACCACTCCGACGAGCGGATGTATATGAGGAATGCCCCTGTTTGTCAAGGGAATTGTTCTTAATTATTGAAAAAGCCCTGTACTCAGGTGATTAACTCATTCGTACCGCAAATGCAGATACCGCCCCTTTTCCAGTAGACAATTTAGCCATAGCCGGCGCTCGCACGCAAATCCGGATTAAATAATCCTTATTCCACGTCACAATGCTAACTTACATTTTTCTTGAGTATTCTTAAAAGAGGCGGCTCCTGCCTGTTGATCCTAATGATTACCGAGCGGCCAGAACTATATAAGCGTTTACTTTCCTTAGGGAGGACCTTCTATCGTTTGCTTCGCACTATATCCGCGATTCTTCAGCGCTTCCACAACAGCGGGGGTAGAAGTCTTTGCATCATCAATGATAATGTTCACAGCATCACCACCGGGAAAAGTCACCTTGGCCACACCCTCTACTGTCTTGAGGATAGCCATCTCCTTTTAACATTCAAACTTTACGAGTGGGCTATATCAAATATCCAGAGTCACTTTATGGCACTACAAAACACTTTTCCGCCCCACTGTCAACGTAAATCACTGTAATCACTCATTGCAAAATCTGAAAAAACCGAAAAATGGCTCGTTTTTAAAAATTTCGTCATGAATTTGGGTTAGCCGTGGGGAAGGGAGAGGAAAGCAAAAATCGCTTGCTAAAGCCACGGCGACAGGTGTAGAATGCCGCCGAGATTCGGGAAGCGGTGTTTTCAGGAACATGTTAACCCTCGTCCAACCAGAATTTTCCGGAATTGCGGACAATTTTGAATCCTCCTTTTCGCCTCTTCGTCCGTTCTCCGGCACAACTTCGTTTTAGAAAACAGGCAGTTTCATTGACAATAAATCCGCACGGAGAGCGCGTCCCTCGGGGTCGGCCTTTACTTGCGCCAGTCTTCGTGCCCCGCCTTGATACAGGGAGGTAGATGCGATGACATCCAGGAAGAAGTCAGGCCGGCAGAATGTTTCCTTGTTTATCACGTTTTTCCTGTCCTCTTGCCTGACATCGCTGACGATGTCGGCGTACGCCCAGGTACAGGAGAGAATCGATGCGAGTTCCGCAGGAGTTTTTGCCGCGGGCGGCTCCTGGAACCCTTCGATCTCCAAAGACGGCGTGCATGTAGCCTTCTATTCATGGGCAAGCAATCTGGTGGATGATGACACTAACTCCATCGCGGACATTTTCGTCCGTAACCGGACAACCGGTGTGACAGTCAGGGCAAATGTAGCTACCGACGGAACTCAGGCCGACGACATCTCCGAAAACCCGTCTCTTTCCGGCGACGGCCGTTTTGTCGCTTTTCAGTCGAAGGCAACCGTGGCCACTCAACTGGCGAAAGACGTCGCGTTTGTCGAAGACAGCTATCATGTCTATCTGCGGGATCTCGGCAACAATCAAACCATATTGGTCAGTAAAAACCTGCCGGGACGGGAAATCGGCGCCGGTTATTCCTATCGTCCCAGGGTGTCATTCGACGGTCGTTACGTGGTGTTCGATTCCTGGGTTGTCCATCAGTTCGAGGGAGATCCCTACTACAAATACGATGTTTTTCTTTACGATCGGCAGACGGATTCACTGATCCTGGTCAGCAGGAATGTTTCCGGAACACAGGGAAATGGAAGCGATCAGGGCCCGGACATCACGGGCGACGGTCGTTACGTGGTTTTCGAGAGCCAATCGACCAATATCGTTTCCAATACCCTGGATGGAACGACTTCACACCTCATCCGGCGCGACCTGCAGACCGGCGAGAATCTGCTGGTCTCGGTCAACTCCGAGGGGACGCCGGCGGACAAGAGCTGTACCGAGCCAAGAATTTCCGACGATGGGCGTTATGTGACATTCAGATCCTATGCAACAAACCTTGTTTCCGGAACGGCGAACGGCAAGCAGCATCTCTTCATCAAGGATCTTGTCACGAACGAGGTGAGGCGAATTACGCAAAATTCCTCTGGCGATCCGGGAGACCTCAACAGTTTTGACGCGGCGATCTCTCCCGATGGCCGTTTTGTCGCATTCCAGTCAGCAGCGGGCAATCTGACGGATCAATCCGAGTATGGCGTTGGTCACGAGTATCTCTACGACCTGGAAAAGAACGAACTGAGGTTGCTGGACATCAACGCCGCGGGGGCGGTAGGCAACAATGACGTATTCACGGCAAACGATATTTCCGAGGGGGGCCGTTATGTCGTATTCGACTCGGAAGCAACCAATCTCGTTGCCAATGATCCGGTTGATTACAATGATGGCATATACCTCGCCCTGGGAAGCGTCTCGGAAGACTGGTCGATCGGTCCCAAGGGAACGATCGGCGGCTGGCGCAACGATGTCGCCATATCGGGCAATATCGTTGCGGTCGCCGAGGGGAAGGGGGTAAGCCTTTACGAGATCAGCGGCGAGACGCTGGTGAAAAAATCGACCCTCTCCCTTTCCATCGAACCGACGGCGATTGCGATTAGCGGAACGAAACTCTACGGCGCCTCGGGGCCATGGGAAGATGCCCCGCTGTTTTTCGTCGCCGACATCACGAACCTCTCTTCTCCCTCCGTACTGGGTTCATGTACGGCATCCTGTCCGAACCACGGCAGCCTGATTGCAGCCGGAGATTATGTCTATATGTCGGCCCTATCCGGAGATTCTTGGGTTGTCAATGCCATAGCTGCCGTTGATGTAAGCAATCCGTCTGCCCCGGTCGCGCAGGGGAACCTTGCTCTCGGCGACGGAGTTATCGCCAATGCCTTTACGATCGATGGAGACCGTCTCTATCTCCAGGGGAGTCTCAACGGTGCACCGATGTTTTTCGTCTATGCTCTTTCGAGTCCGCTGGCCCCTGCAAAAACGGGCGAACTGGCTGCCGGAGTCAGCGAGACGAGCCAGGGTCTCCATGCCAGCGGTGACCTGGTTTACAGTGCCATCGGGTCCAAGGGGGTGCGTGTTGTCGATGTTTCGTCTCCTGAAAACCCGCTTCCGAGGCACCAGTTCACGATTGTTGAGGGGACGACAGCGCTGACGGTCGGCGATGTCTATGCCACAGGAAATACTCTGTACGTTGCCGCCGGAAACGGCGGAACGGTTGTTTTCAATGTCACCGACCCCATGAATCCGATCCGCCTCGGGGCCGTGCCGATGAAAGGTACGTTCCGGGTGACGGGATCCACCGGCGGGGTCGTGGCGATGGCGGGCGAAGGGGACATTGCCGTGCAGAAGATCGGTATGGCCGGTGCGACACCGGTTTCCCAGGGCGGAGCGGCGAGCCCTATGGTCCCCTCCGCGCCACTGGCCGTCGGAAACCGTCTCTATCTCGGTGGGGACGGGCTTTTCATTTACGATATCACTGATCCGGCGTTACCGGCGTTGTTGAGCGTAAACGCCGCCTGGCGTTATTTTACCCCGCTTGCGGCGACGGATAACACACTGGTTGGGCTTTCTGCGGCTCCTGATTTCTGGACGAAAACGATCCTTTCCGTCATCGATGTTTCCAACCCGGAAAACCCGGTTGCGCGCGGCAGTTACACGACCGGCGACGGGAATTTCGTCGCCGGCGCGGTAGCCGGGAACATTGCCTATCTTGCCCGCAACAAGCCGGATGCAGAGATCGTGGATTTTTCGGACCCCGCCAATCCCCTGAAAATTGGGATGCTGCCGTTCAGCAGCACTTCCGGGAGCCTCGATATAGCCGCCGCCGGGAATATTGCCTGCATCGCCGGTCAGACCGAAAATGGCTACCGTGTCCATATATTCGACGTGACGACTCCCGCGTCTCCGGTGTTAAAATCGGAGCTTACCCCACCCGGTGGAACGATCCGCCTGTGGCTTGCCGGAAGTACGCTGCTGGTTTCCTCCAATACAGGAACAGGCAACAGCGTCGAGGCGTTCGACCTGACCGATCCGGCGAACCCGGAAAAGGCAGGTGCGATCACCGTCCCGCTTGACGCTGAGGATATTGCCGCGCTTCTCCAGGAAGGCCAGGAACCGATAGTTCTTCTGGCCAAGCCCGGTGGCAGTGTCCATACCTATGGCTACAGTCCGTCGTCCGGCGTTTTTTATGCCGGGCCGGTCTGTCATTCTCCCTATTCGCACCAGGTGATGGTTTCCCAGACTCCGAACAGAACAGGAGGCTACACCGTTGCCACATCCGATGAATCCTACGGACTCTACACCCAGGAGATCACGCGCACGCCCTCCACCTGCTGCCTGACGACGGAGGTTTCCCCGGCCCAGGCGGCGGCGGAAGGCTGTACGGCCGCACCGGCGAAGGTCGATCCGGTCGATTGCGGAGGGACGGTCGATGTGACGGCGACGGCCAAGGAGCCTTGGTATTTCAAGGAGTGGACTGGCGCGGCGACGGGGGCGAGTCCGTCCGCCACAGCCACGGCGACGGGGCGCTGTTCGGTTGCCGTCGCAAATTTCGTCAAGCCGACGCTGACGCTCACGGCGGGTGTGCAGAACCCCGGCGCCTACGCCGAATTCTACGGGATTACCGGAGAATATGCCTACGCGAACGGGCGGACGAACGTCCCAGTCATCCACGTCGTGCTGACGGCCAACGATGTCGATGACTGGCTGGCGACCGCCATGACCTTCATGACATCGGGCACGGGCAACGAAAAGGAGGATGTCGCCGAGGCGAGGCTCTATCTGGGGAATATCGGCGGGACGCTTCTCGGGACGAAGACGTTTACCGACGACAACGGCAATCTGAGTTTCAACTTCACCGTCAATATCCCCAAGTCGAGCAGCGTGTCGATGATCCTCGTCTATGACTTCAAACCGGAGCGGGCCTTTCCCTGCAACAACTACAGCGCCAAACTCGACATGGCCCATGTGACCGCCATCCCGGTGAACTATCCTCCCGGCCAGAAGCTTCCCGTGCCTCCCCTCGGCGTTACGGGCGGCCCCAGCACCATCAAGCGGGGCGATGTCGTGATCGACGACGGCGACCGTCAGTACGGCCAGCCGGAGGACCAGCAACATCCGAATCCGCCGCCCTTGGAAAAGAAGCTCAAGACAAGACTCAAATGGCAGCCTCCCGCGACGGTGGAGTACATACAATACGAGATCAGCTCCGCGCTGGCCTGGGGCGGGTTCCTCGAGGGGGTGCGCGGCCAGCGGAAGGTCGAGCAGCCCGTCAACGCGGAGGGGTACGCCGAGGCGTCGATGACGCTCGGCACGGCGAAGGGGCACGACAACCCCTACGCCGTCGTGGTGGATCAGAAAAACAGGGGCGCCGCCTGCTATTCCAGCTATGCCCGTTCGGTTTTCACCGAATGGGGAATGGGCGTTGAACTCCCGACCAACGCCCGATACGACGGCACCGCCGACGGCGGTGAGGACGGTTTCGGTACCTTCCTCAACATGATTCAACTGGAAAACGACTTCATTGTGACCGTTACGATGGCGCCCGAGAACTTCGCGGAGATCAAAGAGGTGAATTTCCAGTTGGGTTCCCTTCTTCACGCGCAGGGGACTTCTCTGGGCAACAACCAGTACAAGGCCACCTTTGACCTGAAACACTTCAACGGCCCGACCCCGCTTACGATCACTTGCGTCTTGAACCGAAACGGGGAGCAGATCACCGCCGAGGAGCGCTACATGGTCAAAATCATTCCCCTGCCTTCATGGGTGAACGCGGTAGGCGAGATCTGCGACGGGAGTTCCTTTGTCAAGGAATTCGTCGGCGAGGACGAGGCGTACAAGCTCACGTTCAACTACCCGACCAACTTCGCCTGGAGCGACTACGTGCCGGGCGACGTCGGGATGCTGGGCGGACTGAACAACAAACTCGATATCGAATTTTCCGCCGAGGCGCTCTATCGGATCGACGAGACGAGTACGTTCGGGGCGACGGTGAAGGGGAAGCCGACGATCCTCGGCAAGGAGTTCGATCTGGAAGGGGGGCTGTCGGGAGACTTCGACCCGAATTTCGCCTTCCAGCGCGGGACCGGCAACCTTCGGGCGAGTTTCGGCTTCGATCTGCCCGAAAAGGGCTATTCGAAGACGTTTCTCGTCTATGGCGTTCCGATCACCGCCGCCGTCGATCTGAGCGGGAACGTCGAGATCTTCGTCCGGGGGGCGGCGGTGCTGAACCGGCAGCTCGAGTTCGAGGAGATCACCGTGGCGCCCGGCACGACGGTCACCGGCAACATCACGATATCGCTTTCGGCCGTGTTCGGCCTGGCGAAGATTTCCGCCACGGGTTCGCCGTCCGTGACGCTGGAAATCGAGATGAAATACACCTCGGCCAACGGAACGAACACGACCTGGCGCGGAGAGGTCGTGGTTCCCATAACGGTGGTCGGGTCGATCTTCTGGGGAGTGGGCAGTGCGGAACTCTGTTCGGTGACGCTGGGGCCGTGGACGTTCGGAAGCGGCGCCGCGCCGCAGGCTTTCCGGTCGCCGATGGGGGCGGGGGCCGCCGCGCCGCGTTTCCTCTCCTCCCAGTCGCTGGCCGTTGACGCCACCGGCAGAAGGATGCTGGTCTGGACGGACGACGCCGCGCCGGATCAGCCGTCCCCGAACGCCGAGCTGTACTACCGTTTCCATAATGGAACGGATTGGGGCGAGAAGGGGCCGATCACCGGCTCAACCACACCGAACGCGGAGTGGGAGACCGACCCGGCCGCGGTCTTTCTGGGAAGCGGGACGGCCCTTGCCTGCTGGACGGCCAACAAGGGAGCGCCGACGCTGAATAACCTCAACGAGATTCTCGCCGCGCAGGATATCGCCTGTTCCGCCTGGAGCGGAACGGCCTGGAGCGCCGCGCAGAAGATCATTGACGATGACCAGGCGGACGGAACGGCGACCATCGCCTATGACGCCGTCAACAACAGGGCCGTCGCCGTCTGGGTACACAACGCCGACGCGCAGAAAGACGCGATGAAACGGACGAGCTGGAACCTGAAGTACGCGCTCTTCGATCCATCGATTCCCGGATGGACGCAGGCGGCGGATGTGCCCGGGACGGAGTCCGGCGCCGACATGATGCCCGCCGTCAGCGTGGATGCGAGCGGAAACCCCGTTCTCGTCTGGGCGCGGGACGACGACGGGATTTACTTCACCGAAAACGAGAAGGGAGCGAACGACGAGCCGGTTGTCAAAAACGGGACCACCATCGCCTCGGCGGATAACCTCGACAGCCGCATCCTCTGGTCGAAGTGGTCGGGTTCGTCCTGGAGCGCTCCCGCGGCTGTTGCTTCGGGCGACAAAGCGACGAGGCTTGCCCCGTCGATCGCCCCGTCTCCGGGCGGCCAGGCGCTCGCCGTCTGGACGGAGAAGGAACCGGGAAAGAAAAACAGCATCAAATACGCAGTTTTTGACACAAGCGCCGGGTTATGGACGACGCCGGGTCTGGTCGTGGAAAGTTCCCAGTTTCTGGAGGAGCCCGAGGCGGTTGTCGATGCAACCGGCAAGGTGACGGTGATCTGGAAGGGCTATACGAAGGGCGGCGGCGCGCTCTTCTCCTCGACGGGGCAGATGGCCGCCGCGATTGTCTGGTCCGAGCCGAAGCAGATCACGGCCAATGACGCGATCCAGTGGCAGTTGGTCGCCGTTGTTGACAAGGACAACAGGATCCTGACCTCCTGGAGCGAGTACGACGCGGTGACCGGCAAGCCGGTGACGTCCGGCGGTTTCGGAAGCGCCGGAAACGTGGTCGATCCGAATCCGGGATCGGCGACGCTGGCCGGGACGTATTCCGACCGGGCCGTCGATGCGAACAGTGACGGGCTCTACGAGGCCGTCGAGGTCTCCGTCGATGCGACCATCGTTCTTGCCGGGAATTACGAGGTGCGGGGAAAGCTCTTCAAGGATGGAAAGTTCCTTGTCCGGGCGGTGTCCGTCCGGGACGGCCTGAGCGTCGGCAAGCAGACCTTTGCGCTCCTTTTCCCCGGCGCGGTTCTGGGCGACAGGGGCGCTGGCGGGCCTTACCAGCTTCGGGACGTCGTCCTGATCGATAGAAACGGAACCGCGATCCGCATCGATGGCGCCGGGACGCCCTACGCGACGACCGGGATGTACGATCCGGCGAAGTTCGCGCCCGGTCCGCTGAAGCTCGACAAGACGCGCTACATCGGAACCGGCGCCCGGGCGGTCGTCACGCTGACGGATCCGTCGCGAAACACGAACAGTGAAACAATCCAGACAGCCGCGGTGCGGGTCGCAAGCGCCCTAGATCCGACAGGCTTTTTGTTGACGCTGACCGAAACGGGCGTCGCGACCGGCGTCTTTACCGGAGAGGTCGGCTTCAGCCTGACGGCCAGCAATGCCGATCAGAAACGGATCCACGTCGGCGATCACGCGCTCCTTCAGGTGATCCATGACGATTCCGTTCTGGATTACCGGTGGGTGGCGGCGGCGCCGTGGGTCATCGGCGGCAGCGGGGATCTCAACGGCGACGGCTTGCTGGATATGGCGGACGCGGTGCTGGCGATGCAGGTGATGACGAAAAAGATCAACGCGGGAACGGTCGTCATGAAGGCGGCGGGTGTCGGCGGCAGGGAGGAGATCGGTTCCGACGACGCGCTCTACATTCTCCAGAAGAACGCCGGTCTCCGATAGGCAATTCCGGTAAACGGGGCATGATGCAGTTTGATACAGTGATGTCCGGTTAAGAATTTGCATGTGATTGCTCCCGGTTTGGCGGGGGATGAATCTCGCCGCCGCCAATATTTGCAACGATATCCTCAATGGTCATTTCGTTGCGGATATTAGAAGAAACTGCTCTTTTCGATGCCGCCAGCGGGAGCAATGCACTGCCTGGCAAAATCATCTTCTTTCAGCAAGGGTGTAATCCTGGTAAAAATGGAACCTGAAGGGAGATGTGCGCCATAATTATGCCATATCATTAGATTTATTAATAAAATGCAGCGCTTGCTTTGAATAATGGCAATTTAAAAGGCCACGTCAGAGCTTAATGGGCTTAATAGGATTTTTTTAGCTGTTGCGACCAGAAAAACTGCTCCGCCAAATTCAATCGCGGATTTCGGGCCCACAAACATTGCGAGAATGATTTGTTGACAACGGTTCTGTTATCGGTTAGTAAAATCCGCAGGCCGCTTTGAGAAGCAGTAGCCATCATAATTCATTTTTGTTATCAATGCCATTCCTTGCTTCGAACGGCGCCATCGATTTTCCGGCGGCCATGCGTGACCCGCGATGCAGGAGCAGTGCGCCCGCAATTGCCCGCTCCCTGCAGGGCAGCTATCGACCGGAGCATCTGTTCAGCCTGCAAAAGGCCGTCGGACTCTACGAGTTTCATCAAGAGAAGATTACCGACTGTGAACGGCAGATCCTGGAGCAGTTGAGGCGCTCTCAATGCCCGGGAACCGGGGGCCAAGTTGGTCGCCGGAAAAGGGTCAGCAATACCAGCATAAAATCAATAATTGAATGTACTTGGAGTTAGGCAGACTCGGGAGGTAATAACGAAGATATGAGACGCGATCATAGCAGTGTGAGTGCATCGTTTACTCTCATCGGTCCGGGGGCTTTCGCGTTGATGCTGGCCATGCTGTTTTGGCTTCCCGCGCAATCCGCTCAGGCCGAGGGCATCCTGGACGTATACAAAATGGCTTTGGAGAAGGACGCCAGTTTTATCGGCGCCCAGTTCAGTCACGAAGCCTCAAAGGAAACCCTGACACAGGCTTGGGCCGCTTTTCAACCAAAGATTTCAGCAGAGGGGAAATACACCAGAACCGCCCAGAAAATCATCAGTAGCGACAACACCGTTTATGGTCAAGGATCCTCCACTTTTCCAACCAAGGAATATTCGCTGTCGCTGGTACAGCCTCTTTTCAACAAAGCCTCTCTTGCCAATCTCTCCCGCGCAAAGGCACGGCTGAAGGGTGCGGACATGGACATGGAGGTGGCCAGGCAAGACCTCATTGTTCGCATCGCCAAGGTCTATTTGGGGGTGCTTGCTGCACGCGACAGACTTGCCCTGGCCAGGACCGAGGAGGCTGCGGTCGGTCTCCACTATGAGCTGGCATCAGAAAAGTTCAAAATGGGGCTCACGCCCAAGACTGATTATCTCGACGCAAAATCGCGCATAGCGGAGATTCGGGCAAACAGGATCGCCGCGGAAAGTGCCACGGATGACGCCCACCAGGCCCTGCGGGAGGTAACGGGAAAGCTGATTGTGTCTCTTGCCGCGCTCCGCGAAGATTTGCCCATGAAATATCCGGCGCCGGGTAATGTCGAAGCCTGGATCGACGGAGCCGTGCAACAGAATCCTTCTCTCGAAGCGCAACGACAGGCTGTGGAAGCGGCACGTCGGGAATACGAACGTCAGTGTGCAGGGCACTATCCACTGCTGAATCTGGAGGCCGGTTACACTTACAATGAAGCTGATGGCACTGTTTTCGGCGGCGGGAGCCAGGTGGAGTCAACTAACGTCTTGTTGCGGCTGAATATTCCCCTTTTTGAAGGAGGAATTACCAATTCCCGTTCGCGGGAGGCCTACAATCTTTATCAGGCAGCCCTCCAGGAACAGGAGCGCCAGCTAAGGGCGCTGCAAAAGGAGACGCGGGCCGCCTATTCCGGCGTGGTCAACGCAATGGAGCGGGTGAAAGCCCTGCAGGAAGCCGTTGAATCCCGAGAGCTTGCGCTGCAGGCCAAACAAGATGGATATAAATCAGGGCTTTTCATCCTGCTGGCGGTTCTGGATGCGCAGCGGGATCTTTCCCTGACGAAGCAGGACTATGCAATGGCCCGGTATGATTATGTCATGAACAGCCTGCGGTTAAAAAAGGCTTTCGGAACGTTGGCCGAACGCGATATCGTTGCCGTCCAGGGATGGCTGGCAGACAAGCAGTGATTTGTTGGGTTTTTCATCCCCGTTCGTAGATCCGTAAACCAAAAGGCAGGAACGGGCATGTCGGCTTTTACTTCAACGAGGTGTAACCATGTGGAGTTTTGGCGGCAGCAAAAAGGCCTCGGGGAAGCAGGCAAAGCAAGTTCGCCGGACGCGCCCCTTGCAATGGGAGGAATTGGAACCGCGGCTTCTTCTTTCCGCGGATGTTCCGCTGCCCGTCGGCGAAATCAGTGATGCAAACATATCAAACACAATTGCACCGGCAAGCTATACCCGTCTCCTGGAGACTGTCTCGGTGAGTGGCGGTCCCGGGGATAGTGCCGTTGTCGTGGATTTTAATGCCCGGACAATTGTTCTGGATAGTGAAGCGCCCCGGAATTTCGCGCCAGGCGATCTTCTGAATCTCAGCGGTAACGGCGGGGCAGATGTACTGATCATCAAGGGCACGGACAGCGTGCTGGGAGTCGGTGGCGACGATGTCATCATCGTATCTCAAAACATCATTGATGTTAACGATACAGAAGTGAATTTTTCTGCCTTTGAAACCATCCGGATCGATGCCCGCGGCGGGAATGATTCCCTGACGTTTACAGGTGATTTGAATGCCGGCGGTGGCGTCGATGTCAAAGCCGAAGATATTGTCATCAATGAATCGGTGACTGTCTCCACCCGTCAGGTCGATGCAGGAGCGGATATCATGACTGCATCATCGAGCGGCGATTCCGGCAACATCACCTTTACTGGCGAAAACATTGCCATGAAACCGGGATCACGTCTGCTTTCCCATGTTGAAGAGGGAAGTGAGTATGTGGCCGGCTGCATCACACTTTCCGTATCACAACTGGCGGGAACAGGCGCACTGGATTTATTGGCGGATATCGACAGTTCCACGGTGGGAATAACACTCGATCATGCTACTGTCAAAGGTGGAATTGTCTCAATCACCGCAGAGGCGGACCACTCCAGAATTATCGAAGCATTCGCAGCGGGCGCCCCCCTTGTTGATACCCTTGTTCAGACCGGGATTGATTTCCTGGAAACATTCTCCCTGTGGGGGGGAGTGGCCATATCCGGCACGGATGCTTCCATCTTGATCAAAGAGGGCAGTTCCATAACTGCCGATGCATTATCCGCGATTGCCAAGGCGACGTCCAACGCCTCCACAACGCCCATCGGCCTGGAACTGGGGGTGGCGATCGCGATTGCCAATACCAAAGCCCAGGTCATCGTGGAAGGCGACATTATCACTGCCGGGGATGCCTACATCCGCTCCGGGGCCGACAGCACCCTCAACGCAACGGCGGACTCCAGCGCTGTCTTCAAAGGAGCCGCGGCCGCTGTGGCCGTGACTGTGTTGAACTCCGATTCGCAGGCCCACATCACAGAGACGGCAAACCTGAATATCGGGGGGAACCTGACTGTCAGGGCCGATACCGTTGATCGGAATGTGACGCTTGCGCGCTCCACAACAGGGCAGGATGGTCTTGTGGGTATTGCGGTCGCAATCTCCGATGAATCCGGAGAGACCAGCGCCTTTGTGGACGGCAATGTCCAGGCAACAAGTAACATCACTATCGAGGCCTTGCAGAAGAAAGAGGCCATTGAAGCCTCCCGAATGCTCAGTCTTGTCCCGTCTTTTAAAACCGGGGTCAATGCCACGGCCGGCGTCAATACCGATTCCACCGGAAACCTGCTCGACGATACCCAGGGCGCCCTGCTTAACCCTTTCAAGGAAAAGCTGAAAAATATTATTTTACACAAAACATCGAAGCCCCTCTCGGGCAAGGTAAGCCCCATCGAACTCGGTTCGGCCGTGGCCGTGGTGAATGATGCAAACAATGTCACCGCAAGGATCGGCAACGGCGAGGCCGATTCCACAGAGAAAGTGACATCCCGGGGAGCCATTGCGGTTCATGCCGCTGTCGAGAACCGGCCGGATGTGACGGCTGGCTCCGCCATCCATGACGTTGATGAGATCAAATTGGCCGGCACGACCTATCTGGCCGGCTCCGCCGCAGTGGCCATCGGCGCTTACCGCAACAAAGCCGACGCCCATATAAGTGCCTGCGCACATGTCGATGCCGAACAGACCTTGACGGTCAAGTCCGAAGTGCTCAACGATTACGAGTGGACCTATGGCGTGAATCTGATCACTCCCTGGACCGAGGGGCCCGATTACACCAGGGCTGATGGAACTGTGACAATTGAATCCGGCGATATCGTCGAAGTGCAATCGGATGATCCCCTCGGCGCTGAAGCTGGATGGTACCGATACGTGGGATTGACGCCGGGGGCGGATGTGAACCTGGGCCAGGCGGATTTTTCCAGCGAGGCCAACTGGGAATCCCTTGGGGTTTATATCGTTGATGGCGAGGGAGGCGCCCGGGCCGGTTCCTTCATACGCAACCTGACCACCTACCTGGACGACAACTTGGGGCTGGACAACAACGTGGCGGATTCCTGGAGTCAGAGCACTGCCGACGGGGCGGAGATCAGCTTCGCCGGTTCTGTGACTGTCCTGAATCTGGAGCATGTGAGCCGTGCATATATAGGGGAAAATGCGAATATCAACCAGGATGAAGCCTTAAGGGCGAAAACGCAGGACGTTACGGTTCATGCCAAAAGTATCAACGAGGCCGTTCATTTCATAGGCAATATCAGCCTTCTTGGCATCCCCGGCCTGAAAAAAGGCGATTCACCCAGAAGCTACAGTCTTGATCCGAACACTCCCGGCGCCGGGACAGAGGGTGGCAAGGCATCCGTGGGCGCGTCTGCCATGATCATCGACTACAATAATGATGCATCGGCCAGGATTTATGACGGCGTGATTCTTTACGCGGAGCGTCTTGAGGTGGACGCCGACAACCAGGTACTGGGAATATCCATTGCCGCTTCGGGAGGGAAAGCCGGCAATTTTGGGGCAAACGGCGTTTACGCCATGACCAGCGTGGACAATATTACCCTTGCCCAGATCGGTGCAGGGGCCGACGTGACGGTTCGTGATGGCGGAATGATCGTAAATGCCACGGATACGACGCATATCGTCAACATCGCCGGCGGCGTGACCGCTTCGGGAAGCGTCGGGCTCGGGGCTGCCCTTGCCGTAAGCGATATCTCCCGGGATACCCGGGCTCTGCTCGGCAGCCGGGAGATCCTCCTGGGGGGCAACGAGTTTTCTCCCGCCAGCGGGGTCGATGCCCGGGGCGATATTCACCTGGAATATGATCACGGTTTCACCGATGGCCAGGCCGTGATTTATAACAGCAACGGCGGGAACGACATCGGCGGTCTGACCTCCGGCGGCATTTATTTTGCCGATGTAATCGACAACCAGACTATCCGGCTGGCCGCAACCGCCGAAGATGCCATCAGCGGCACATCCCCGCTTGCCCTGGAACCAGGCGCTGCCTCAGGAAGTTCCCATACCCTGGGGGTGGGATTCGATCCGACCGCCGCACTGGATGCCGATGAAAACAGCATCAACCTGGGCTATCCGCATGGCTTTGTCACCGGCCAGGCTGTGGTTTACAGCAACGGAGGCGGAACCAGTTTTGGCGGGCTGACCGATGGTGAGACATATTATGCCGTCGTCGTGGATACCACCACCATCCAACTGGCAAAGACCCGGGAACAGGCGCTTGCAGCGACGCCGACAGTGATGGATATCGATGACGCCGCGTCCATTGGAAACGACCACCGCCTGGTCAGTCAACTTGCCTTGGATCAGAATGCGGAGGTGGATGAAAACACCGATACGATCCGTTTCGCGGCCCCTCACGGTCTCTCCGGCGGCCAGGCCGTTGACTACAGCAGCGCAGAAGGAACACCCGTCGGGGGACTGATCAACGGCGAAACCTATTATGCCGTTGTGATCGACGCCAATACCATCCAACTGGCGGCTGCCGAGGACGATGCCGTCGCCGCTCAACCGGTGGTCGTGGATATCACAGGCCAGGTGCCCGCCGGGGAGATCCACGCCCTTTTTGCTGTCTGTTCCTTCGATGTCTTTGCAGACGTCGATGACGGACTCGATACTGTTGATTTCGGATTTGAACACGGCTATGTTGACGGAGATGCCGTCGTCTATGAAAGCGGAACAGGGCCTGTTATTGGCGGTCTGACTTCCGGGGAAACCTATTATGTGATTGTAGTGGATGCCACGACAATCCAATTGGCGCGTACTCTGACCGAGGCGACGTCCGCCGTCCCGGTTCCTGTCGCCCTGGAAGCTTCGGTGGCCATCGGCTCTTCCCATACTCTGGGCGCCGGCATTCGGGCCGTTCCCCTGGTGGACGGAACAACCGCCACGATCGATTTTGACCGCTCCCACGGATTCACTACGGGAGAAGCGGTTTCCTACGACAACGGCGGCGGCAGCAGCATCGGAGGTCTGGTACATGGACAGACCTATTATGTGGTGGTGGTCGATTCGACCGCCATTCAACTGGCCGGCAGCCGGAATGACGCCCTCGCCGAAACGCCGATCATCATCGCTCTGGATCCATCGGCAGCCACCGGAACGGATCACCGTTTTTCCGAACCTCTCGATGCCGGCGGCGCTCTGAAGACCCCGGGTCCAATCCAGGTAGGAGCTTCCAGCTCCGGATGGATTATTTCTTCCTCCCTGGCAGGCGTCTTTCCGAAAGGAGAAGGGAAGGATAGCTCCGATTCCGAGGAAGCGCCCGGCGGAGGCGGGAAATTTGGCCTGAATGTTTCCGGGGCCGTTTCCTGGAATGAAATAGCCGATATCACCGAGGCCGGTGCACGGGGGGTGAACATCACCGGAGACTCATCGGTCGATCTGTCAGCGCAAAACAATTCCGCTGTTTTTGCCGTTGCCGGTTCCGTGACCATCGCCACCCAAAACGCCTCCCTGGCCATGGGGGGCGCCCTGGCAATCAACCGCATCGATCTTTCGACCCGATCGCTGATTGACCACAGCGCCGTTGACATTTCAGGAAGCCTGACATTGGCCGCTGACAATGCAGGACAGATCTGGAGCTTTACCGGGGGCGGGGCCGGTTCCACCAAGGCCATCGGCTTGGCCGGATCGGTCTCCTGCAATGAGGTAGCCAGCGAAACCACCGCCTATCTCGGCGGCGATTCCTCCATAGATACCGGCATGACAGGAGATGTGACGATTTCAGCAAGGGACAGCGCCTCCGTCATTGGCGCAGCCGGAGCATTGGCGTGGGGGGGGAAGATCGGCATCGGCTCCTCGGTCAGTCTGAACCGCACCGAAAATACCGTCCAGGCCGCTGTGGAAAACGCCGACATCAATGCCGGCGGCGACCTGACGCTTTTTGCACTCAGTGACAGCAACATCTTTTCCTTCGCGGCGGCCATCGGCGGCAGCAAATCCTGGTTGGCAGCAGCGGTTGCCTGGTCGCAGAACCAGATTGCCAATCAGACCTCCTCCTCTATCAAAGGCAAAAAGAGCGCCCAGGGCGTTCGCGCCGAGGGGGAGATTTCGCTCCATGCGTCGGATGATGTGGACATCGAATCTATGGCCGGCGGAATCGGGTTGGCCTATTCCGGTCTCGCAGGGTTTGGGGCCGCCGTTGCAATCAACACGGTTGAAAACCAGGTCAGGGGCACTATCGACGATGCCGTTGTTGTTTCCACAGCCGGGGGGCTGGAACTGGCAGTTGCTGCCGATACAACCATCGAGTCGGCTTCGATCAGCGGCACAGGCGCCAAAAAATTTGCCCTTGGCGGGTCATTTTCTCAAAACAGGACCGGTGACAAGGTTTCTGTGAGTATTTCCGGTCATTCGCAGGTCAACACCGCCGGGACAGTCACGTTGACGGCCACGGACACTTCCACGACAGATGCCCTGGCCATGGGTATTTCAGCTTCCGGACTGGCGGCGGGGAATGTGGCCATTGCGGGCAATATCACTGCCAACACGCTGAAAAGTTCTATCGAAGAATCGCACGTTACAACCGCTGCCGCCGTCGTCCTGGACGCTGAATCAACGGCCATTATCCGCATGGCATCGGTCGGAATCTCCGGATCCAAAAAAATTGCGGGTCAGGTCTCGGTAATCGGCAATGTCATTGCCAACAGCTCCGAAACAGAGATCAGCGGCTCTACCGTCGTCGCGACGGGAGGCGTTACCCTTTTTGCGTCGGACATCGCTCCGAGCATCATTCCGGACTGGATCATGCCGGATGACTGGTCCGCTGCCATCAGTTCTGCCCTGGAAGATTCGCCTGTCGATCCTGACGGCAATATCTTCGCTCTGATGATCAGTGTGGCGGGTTCGGGGCAAATCGCCGCAGATGTTTCGGTCATGGGCAATGTCATTTCTAACAACGTTCTGGCGAGGATCATGGATTCCCATATCCGGGCGGGGGTGAATGAGTCTGGAAATATCCTTCACCCGGATGCGGATGTGACGCTGGATTCTCTCTCCGATGCTCGAATCGCCGCGGTAACGGCAGGTTTGGCTGCCTCGAGAAAAGCGGCCCTGGATGCCACACTCTACGGCAATGTGATCGCCAACGCGGTGGAGGCTTCGATCTCCGGGTCTTCGGAAGTCTCTGCCGGTGGTCTGGTGGCTCTTCGTGCCCGGGACAATTCGGATGTTGATTCCCTGGGTCTCAGCATTGCCGCTTCAGGCGGCGCGGCAGGAGCCATTCTGGCCGCTGCCAATGTGATAGACAACAGCATCGCGGCGAGCATCTCTGAGTCCACCGTGGTCAGCGGTTCTGATCTGTCGCTGGCGGCGCTATCCGACGCGGGCATCATGGCCTTTGCCGGAGGAGTGGCCGCTTCAAGCAAGGCCGCGGGGCTTTTGTCGTTAACGGCCAACACCATTGCCAATACCATTGCGGCGACCATTACAGGCGCCGGGAACCCTTATCACATAGATGCCAGCGGGGACGTCACGTTGACAGCTACCGACACCTCCGTCATCAACACGCTTTCCTTCGGTGTTGCCGCCTCTGTCGGCTCTATCGGCGCCGGCGGCGCGGCGCTTTCCGCCGGTCTTGTAACAAACAGCAGCCGGGCGGCAATTGCTGGAAGCGCCGTGAAAACGGAAGGCAACCTGTCGCTTGCGGCTGAATCATCAGCCATGATCAGTAACGTGTCCGTAGGCGTCTCCGTGACAGCAGGCACTGCGGCCGTCAATCTGAGTGTCCTCGGTAATGTTGTTGCAAACAGTACGGAAACCGAGATAGACAATTCGCAAATAACGGCAACAGGCGGTGTTTCTCTTTCCGCTGCGGAAATTGCCCCCAGCGCCATTCCCGACTGGCTTATCCCGGAATCATGGTCAGAGAGCGTAAGCGATGTATTGGATGATTCCCCTCTCGATCCCGATGGCAATATCTTTGCCTTGAGGATCGGCGCCGCGGCGGCGGAGAAGGTTGCCGTTGACGCGACGGTGATAGGCAATGTGGTCACCAACCGTGTGGCTTCCGAGATCATCGCCGGCAATGTATCGGCGGGTGCGGATCTCATTCTGGAAGCGCTTTCCGATGCCCGGATCGCAACCATCACCATGGGTGTATCGGCGGCGGGTAAGGCGGCAGTGGATGCCACCGTGTTCGGCAATGTTATCACCAATACTGTTGAAGCGGCCTTGATTGACGGGGCAAAAATCTCCGTCGGCGGGCGAGTGGGCTTGAAGGCCGCGGACAAGTCGGAAATCAATGCCCTGGGGCTCGGCCTTGCCGGTTCGGGTGGCGTATCGGTGGCCATTGTGGTAGCCGCCAATGTTGTCGTGAATGACATTACGGCCCATATGTCGGGCGTGCAGGCAGAGAGTGTCTCCGGTGTAACACTGGAGAGCCTTTCGGAAAGCGAAATCTGGGCGTTGACCGTCACCGGCGCGGCGGCTGTGGGCGCCGGGAATCAGGCGGCTGCCGGATCAGGATCAGCTTCCTACAATACGGTTCAAAACACGATTGAGGCCTGTATCGCCGATAACAGCAACATCGACGTTGACGGCGGCGGGGTCATGCTTTCAGCAGAGGACAACAGCGATCTTTTGACTGTGGCCGGCGCTGTCAGCCTGACGGTGGCCACTCAAGGGGGCGGTACGGCAGGGGGGGCGCTGGCCGTCACAACGATTCATAATCAGGTGAGATCCTCGATCAGCGATTCCCGTGTAAACGCTGTCGGCGATTTTGATCTTGCGGCCATCTCCGACGCGCTCATCGGGACACTGACCCTGGCGGGCGCGGGCGCCGGCTCCTTCGGCGCGGATGGAGGGCTTGCCCTCTCTGTTGCCGGGGCGGGCGCCTATAACAAGATCGGCAACACCATAGAGGCATTGATCCAGCGCAGTCCGGTCGCTGTGACAAACGGCCGGGTCAAGTTAACCTCCGAAGACAAAACAGAGATGATTGCCAATGCCGGCGCCCTGGGCCTGTCCGGCTCCATTGGTACGGGGGGCGGCACTGCCGGTACAATAGGCGCCTCTGTCGCCGTGAACGAAATTGAAAATGTCGTTCGTTCCTGTGTCTCTGCTTCCGATTTGAACACGGCCGGCTCGGCTCAGGGCCTGCCGGTCACCCTGGATCTTGCCGATTCCGGCGCCATCTACGATCTTATCGAGTTCGGCTTCGATCACGGTTTTCAGACCGGTGATGCCGTGGTCTATGACAACGGTGGCAATACCGGCATCGACGGCCTTGGAGACGGCGTAACCTACTATGTGATCCTTCATGATTCTACCTCGATAAAACTCGCATCCACGAGGGAAAAGGCTCTTGCGAACGAAGCGGACGTGGATATCAGACTGCCCGATATCGAGGGAGACAACTTCACCCCGGGGGCGGACAATTTCAGATTTCTGAACCGGCTCGATGCCGTAACAGTTACTGCCGAAGAGGCAGGCTCCGTCGTCGATTTCGGGAAAGAGCATGCCCTGCAGACCGGTGAAGCCGTGGTTTATGACAACGGCGGCGGCACTGATATCAGCGGCCTTGTCAATGGTGCGACCTATTATGTCATAGTCATGGATAAAACCTCAATCAAGCTGGCCACCACCGGGGAGAAAGCCCTTGCCGGAGATTCTGACCTCGTTATCGGGACACCCTCCGGAAACGACAGCCTGGTCAAGACATATCTGATAGACAACATAAGCAGTAAAATCAATTTCGGCGCCGGTCACGGCCTGACGAAAGGCGATGCGGTCGTCTATGACAACCGGGGAAATGAGAGTGTCGCCGGGTTGGTCGAGGGACAGACCTATTACGTCATCGTCGATGACGCCTCCACCATCCGGCTGGCCACCACCAGGGCGCAGGCCCTTTCAAAAGATGCCGATGTCAATTTTGAAACTCCCGCTTCCCCGGCAAGCCACAGTTTTATCAAGACCGATATGATTGATATTTCTGCTAATTCCGAGGATGTCATCTGGGCGCTGACCGTTGCCGGGGCCGGGGGCGTGGCCGCCGGCGGAGGCGGCGTCATTGCCTTTTCCGGGGTCGGTTCGTTTTCCTACAATGACATCAACAATACGACGGAAGCCTTTATTGACGGCGGCAGTTCGATTACAACAGACAGCGGCGGCGTCAAGCTGGCGACAACGGACGATTCCCTGATCATCGCCAATGCCGGCGCTGTAAGCCTGGCCTTTGCCATCGGCATTGGCACTTCAACAGCAGGCACGGTCGGCGCCTCGGTTGCGATCAATGAAATCGGCAATGAAATCCGCTCCTATATTGATGGTTCCACCGTCGTCACTGCGGGCGATGTGGATTTAACGTCCGTTTCCAATGCGACCATCTGGTCCATGACACTGGCCGGGAGCGGAGGGGTGGCCGTTGGTGGAGGCGACACAACCAATATCACCGGCGCAGCTTCCTTTTCCTACAATGCAGTCAATAATATCACAGAGAGCTCTATTGCCAACAATGGCGATGATAGAAGCTCTATTCTGACCACAGCAGGCAGTGTCCGGCTGGTATCGGAAGACAATGCCAAGATTCTGGCCAATGCCGGCGCCTTGAGCCTTGCCGCAGCCGTGGGTGGCGGCAAGGCCATGGCGGTTACCATCGGCGCCTCCCTCGCCTTGAACGAAATCGGCAATGAGGTCCGCTCCCATATTACCGGCAGCGATGTCGATACCGCTGGAGATGTTGACCTTACGGCTACATCCCAGGCGACCATCTGGGCGCTGGCGCTGGCCGGATCCCTCGGACTGGTCGGCGGTGTCGGTCTCACCCTCGAGGCGAGCGGCGCGGGCGCAGGCGCTTACTCTACAGTCGGCAATATGGCTGAAGCCTTCATCGAGGGGGACAGTGTCATTACGGTGAGCAGCGGCGGGGTCCGTTTAACGGCAGATGACGATACCAACATCCTTGCCAATGCCGGTTCCATTACGCTGGCGGCCGCGGGCAGCATTGGCGGAAGCGCGGTTGTCGGTACCTTCGGCGCGTCCATTGCGGTCAATGAAATCGCCAATGAGGTCCGTTCCTTTATCTCCGGCTCCACTGTCAATGTTACAACGGGGGTTGATCTTGCGGCTGCTTCGGACGCGAGCATCTGGGCGCTGACAGTCTCGGGCAGCGCCGGTGGCTCCGGCGCAGGCGTGTGGGCCCTTACCGGCTCAGGCGCCGGATCAAGCTCGTACAACAGCGTCAAAAACACCATAGAGGTGTTTATTGAAGACAGCTCCCAAATCGAGACAACCAGTGGCGAGATCCATCTGAGCGCGCAAGACAAGAGCAAAATCCTTGCCAACGCCGGCGCCGTGAGCATGGCCGTTGCGGCGGGGGGGGCAGGCGTTATCTTCGGCGGAATTACCGGCGGCGGCAGCGGCAGCGGCACCGGCGGCGGCACCGGCGGCGGCGGCGGTACCGGCGGGGGCGGCAGCTCGGGTACGGTCGGGGTTGTCGGCTACGGCGTCGGGGCGATTGTCGGATGGATCGTTGGAGGACTTGGCGGTTCTGCCACCGGCGGCGGCGTGGGAGGCGCCAGTGGAGGGGCGGGCGGCAGCGGCAGCGGCAGCGCCGCCGGCAGCGGCGGTGGTGGAGGCGGGGCCTCTGTTTCGGTCGGTGCGTCCGTGGCGGTGAATGAAATCGCCAATGAGGTTCGTTCCTATATCAAAGATTCAACTGTTGCAACATCAGGGGCGATCGATCTTTCAGCGGAAGCGACGTCGAGCATCTGGGCGCTGACCCTGGCCGGATCCCTTGGCGCTGCCGGAGGATTCGGAGCCGGGTTTACCTTTGCGGGCGCCGGCGTCTATTCCCACAACAAGGTTGACAATACGATAGAAAGCTCCATTGATGGCGGCGCAGTGAATTCTTCCAGTGGGGAGGTGACTTTAAGAGCCTGGGATCATTCCGCCATTATCGCCAACGGCGGGGCCGCCAGTATCACGGCAGCCGGCGGGGCTCTGTCTGCAACGGCATCCGTTGGCGCTTCAGTCGCTGAGAACCACATCGCAAATGAAGTGCGGGCTTATATCTCCGGCGCAGCGGTTACTGCCGGCGGAACGATCGTCCTGGATGCGAAAGAAGAAGCGTCTATCTGGGCGCTCACCCTGGTCGGAACTCTCTCGGGCGCCCCTGGAATCATCAGCGTCAGCGCAACAGCCGCCGGAGCGGTGGCTGTCAACACAATCGGCAATACCGTTGAGGCCTGTATCACTGACGGGGCCCAGGTCAACGCCGGAATTGCAGACGTCTCCATCCAGGCCTCCGACAATGCCTCCATCACCGCCAATGCAGTTGCCGGAAGCGTCGCCGTTACCGTTGCCGTTGCGGGCGGCACTGCCGCGGCCGCAGCGGCCGTTGCCGAGAACAAAATTAGCAGTGAAGTTCAGGCATATACGGATGCTGTCACCCTGGAGCTCGCTGGCGGTCTGATCATTTCCGCGACTTCAACCGCGAGCATTGAAGCCATGTCCATCGCGGCTTCAGTGTCGGCATCCCTGTCCATTGCCAGTATCAATTTCACCGGCGGCGGCGCCAGCGCCAACAATACCATCGCCAATACCCTCAGCGCCTTTATCGGCGATGGCAGTTCGGTAACCGCGGACGGATCGATACGGGTTTCAGCGCTCGATCAACCGACCATTTCTTCGGACGTGGGGTCCGGAGCCTTATCCTTCGGCACGGCCGGGGCTTCCGTAGGCATTTCGCTTGCCGACAATTCCATCGGCAATACAGTCCAGGCCTTCATAGGCAATGCTGCGGTCACTTCCAAGAACGGCGCCATTCAAATCAGCGCAAATTCTCCCTCATCCATGGATGCCCTGGCCGTGGCCACCTCCGTGGCCGTTTCCCTGAGTCCGGCCGGCATTGCCGGCGCCGGGGCGAGTGCGAATACCGCGCTTACATCCGAAATCGAAGCATACGCCGGCGCCGGCGCGACGCTGAAGGCCGCCACGGATATTGACATTACAGCCATTTCCAACAACAGTTTGGCCAAAGTCGGTACATACGGCATCGCTGTCTCCAACGTTGCGGCGGTGGGAGTCAGCCTGGCAAATATCAACGTCGCCGGCAAAACTCTGTCCCATATGGATGGCACGGTTCTCGATGCCGATAATCTCAGCCTTAAAGCCCGTTTTGAAAGCAATGCCCAGGCGGATGCCGTGGCCCTGTCCGGGGGTATTCTGGCCGGCACCGGCGCCGATGCCGAAGTGGCTATCTCCCCGACGATTGGAGCCTGGCTGGGAAGCGGCAATGTCAGCGTTTCTGAAAACGTCACCCTCGTCTCGGAATCTCTGGCCAATGCGGACGCCGATTCAGTTGGCGTATCCATCGGGGCCCTGGATGTGGGCGTCTCCCTCGCGAAGGCTACGGTTACACCGGATATCAACACTTCCATTGCCGGTGGAATGGTGGCCGCAGGCCAGGGGATCACCCTGACGTCGCGGCACAACCTGGATGAAAACGGCGATCTCCGGGATATGAAGGCCTCTGCCCATGCCACCGCGCCGAGCGGGGCGCTCCTCGGCAGCGGTGCAGGTGCGGATGCAACGGCGGATGCCTCGGCGGTGCTCCATACCTTTGTGGATACAACGGCAACCCTTACTGCCGGCGGCGATATCAAAGTCGAATCCCTGTCAAATAACGAAGCGGTTGCCAAATCAGAGGGCATCGCCGCTTCCCTGGGGTTGTCTGTGGGTGCGAGCCTGGCCAACGCCAAGGCAGGCGGCACGACCAGGGCCTTAATGAATGGCGCCATCACTGCTGCAGCGGGTACGGGCGCCGGCGCCGATCATCTGATCATCACGGCAGAGGAGTTTACGAACGCCAATGCCCGGGCTCTCGCTGTGGCCGGCGGCCTTGTTGCATCCGGGGCCGGGGCCGACGCCAGGGCCACGGCATCCCCGACGGTTGAGGCATCTGTTGGAGACGGTTCCCATGTGACCGTAACCGGTGCGGTACACATCAGCGCAACCGCGACTCCCCACGCCGACGCCAAGGCCACAGGCGTCAGTGTCTCCGGGGGGATCGGAATCGGGGCCTCGGTCTCCGCGGCGGAGGTTTCCCCTCTGATTGTCACTTCGGTCGGAAGCGGGGCAATGATTGCGGCCCATGACCTCTTGGTGACTGCCCGGCAGGAACTTGTCGGAGAAGATCCATCCGCCAGGGCGGACGCTGTTGCCTCCGGCGGCGGTATGTTACTGGGTGTCAACGCCACAATCAGCAACACGACCAGCCGGGCGGAAGTTTCCAGCTTTGCTGAAGACAACAGTTCGCTTCTGATCTCGGGCACTGCCCAGATCAAGGCTGTCGGTGCGGACAAACTGGAAGCCCTGGCGACCGGCGTGGCAGTGGGAGTGCTTGCGGCGGGCGCCAATGCGGCCACCGCCGACTCGGCCACCACCACCCGTGCCTCTATCGGAGACAACGTTCTGATGACCGGAACAAGCCTGATCCTTGCCGCGGACGGAACGGATGACAACTTTGCAAGGAGCGTGGCCGGCAGCGGCGGCGTGGTTTCCGGAAACGCCGCCGTAGCCCGAACCATCAATAGTAACACCACCGAGGTGTCCATAGGCGGCGGCACGGCCGACCGGAAAATTGCCGCTGACACGGTCCAGATCGACGCCCGGCACACCGCAGGTTTCAATGCGCAGACGGACAGCATCTCCGCCGGCATTGTCGGAGCCAGCGGCGCGGTGGCCGACAACCAGGTGGATGCGGATGTGTCGGTAACGATCGGCGCCGATGCTATGATCGATACCCGGGGACTGATCATCAATGCCCTCAACACCATCGACAAGGACTGGCTCGATGACTACAACGTTTCGGCCGGAAGCGGCGGCGTATTCGACGGGGCGGCGGCGCTGAGCACGACGGAGATCGCAGATACCACGACCATTCAGGTGGGCGACGGCGCCTGCCTGCAGGTGAGCGGAGACCGATCGACACCGGGGCAATTTCTCCTGAAAGCTGTCAGCAACATCATTGCCCGCGACAAAACCCGTCTGGATGCCGGCGGCGCCATCGCCGTGGCCGGCGCCGGTTCAGTGATCGAGAACAAAACCCATCTGGTCGCAATCCAGGTTGGGGCGTCCGAACTGGCCAGCGTGGGAGACCTGAGCCTGTCTGCCTATTCCACTGTTGACATTGAAGCCCAGGCCAATGCCAAGACATACGGGGTGGCCGGGTCGGCCGAGGGTTTTTCTAAGGCCAGTACCGATGCTCTTCACACGATCCAGGTTCAAAACGGAGCGGTCATCCGCGCCGACGGCGACATCAGCCTTCGCGCCGGGAGCGACCCCGAAGGCCAGATGAACAACTTTGCGGTTGCCGCCTATACCGACCTGTGGAACAAAACACTGATCCCCATGAACACGAATCCGGTGGCAGACGGCGTCATCCACCAGCAGAACCGGATTACCATCGAAAACGGGGCTTGGCTCGGCAGCGCCGGCGATACATGTCTGTTTGCAGAAAAAGGCACATTTGACGCAGACGGGGTCGGTACCGGCAAAGACCTGTACCGGGAGGCTGGGGAAGGTATGGAAACCATCGGCGTCGATGTTTCGCTGGCCATCTCCGGCGGCAACGGCGGGGTGGAACAAATCACGGCCGATGTCGTCGCTGCCGGCGTCGTCGAAGTGGGCCTCCACAACAACCAGGTGCTGCTGGTCGCGGACACAAAAGACGCGCTTCCCGCCAGTGGCGTGGACGGGCTTTCGGTTGACGATTTGATTGTCGAGACCATCAACGGCAAGGTGTTCGCCCACACCGACGGGATGGAATTTTCCATCGAGACCGGAAGCGATCTGCTCCAGGCTATCGACGTGCGGATTTCCGAGTGTCGCTCCCTGATCGCCACCTACCGGGGGACCGAGGCCGAGGCAAGGTTCAAAAGCGAATTGGAGATTTTGGAGCTTTTGCGGAGCGATCTTGCCTCCGGAACCACGGAGGCCGACTTTATCAACGTGGCCGACACCGAGGCCCGGTCGGCCGATATCACCATCCGGGGTGACTCGATCAGCGGTCAGGCCACGGGCCGCCTGGTGGCGCCGGGAGATGCCCGGATCGTGATCCGCAATGCCACCGCCTATTACCTGAGAACCGGTCGGCTGCTGATTCCCGAGTACGAGGGCGGCAATATCCGGTTTAATTACCGGCCGCTGAACGATGCAGAACGGGCCGGCTTTGACCAGGTACTGGATGCCGCGGTGTCGGGTCCGCCGGAGATCATCGTGGAGAACACGGCCGGAATGCCGAACATCGAGATCACCGAAGATATCCGGAACCTTAATGGCCGCGTATCGGTATCCACCGGGGGCAGCATCTACATCTGGTCTTCCCTGGACAAGCTCGATGCCGGAGTTGCCATCGAGGCCGATTCCATCGAAATGACCGCAGGAGAGGATTTCATACAGGCCACAGTCCCCCTTTTCAGCCATGTCAGCGGCCTGCCGAGGGGATCCTGGGAGGGCGTGACCCGGATCACCGAAGCGCTGAAAACCGACTGCACCGTCACCGAGGTCAACGGCAAGCCCGAGGTGAACTGGACTAATTACTTGCTTGTCAACGCCAAGAAATCGATCGAAAACTCCATCAACCAGATGGATGGCAGCTCAACCACGTCCCTGATCGCCGGCAATCGCATCTTTATCGGGGCCGTGCACCTGAACATCAACGGCACAATCCAGAGTGGCCTCCAGGACAAGTTCGTCACGCTTCCGGGCCCCGGCAGCCTCGAAGGCGACAATCTGGAGAGACAGATCCAGGGATACGACCGGGAATATCATCAGAAAATCGCCGCGGGCCAGGTCAACGCCGACCCCATGTATCTTCTGGTTCTTGCGGATGCCAACAGCAATATCGGCAACTCTGTTTACTACAACGCCGGGGAAGACCGGATCGAGGTCAGGGACATCGGCATTCAGGGCGGCTCTATCCAGATCTTCGGAGACATCATGAGTACCGGTTCGGGGCGGCTCAATGCCCTGGACGGGTTCGGGCGCATCCGGATTGAGAACCGGACATCGCATGATCTGCTGGTCAACCATCTGGACGCTGGTTCGGGGATCGAAGGAGAGATCCGGATCCTGGATACGGCCGGAGAAGCCACGCGCACCACGGTCTATCGGCGGCTGGGAGATGACATCGTCGTCAGCGACGGCAGCGGCAGCACAATCGATACGCTGGAGGGGACCTCGACTGCCAGCTATGAACCGCTGGCTGGGCTAAGGTACCGATGGGTGACCGGCCAGTCTAAAACCATCATCGAGGTTCGGAAACACTCGGAAAAATCCCTGAGCCTGTTTGGCGCCGATCTCAATTGGCTGATGAGTGAAAGCACTGACTGGAGCGATAAATTCCAATTCTACACCGACCAGGTTCCCCTCATGCAGGGCGAGTACTATGTGGAACAGGCGTCGGCCGCCGACTTCATCTACCATTATGGCTTCCAGGAGAAGATTGAAGCCAACTGGACCCTGGTTCCCCAGAACGAGCTGGGCCCGATCGACGCCAGCATCACGGGATACGATTTCAAGGACCACAACCCCTACACCCATGACGACACATACTGGGAATGGGAGGACCACGGGTGGGATACATTTCTGGGCCACGTCAAGTTCTTGGTCTATGTGCCGATCCACGAGTCCTCTGCCGAACTGGTGTTTGAACAAAAAACCAAGGATATCCACACCCACACCATCGCTGCAGACAAGACCATCGGCATCGAATTCTCCGGCTATGACAGCGGCCGGATCGATGTCATCTCTTCCAAGGATCTGCTTTTGGCCGGTTCGATCCGCAATGACAGCGGGACCACCACCCTGCTGGCTCAGGGCGCCATCGAACAGCCGGCCTCCGGGGAGCTGCCGGTGATTCGCGGCACGAATCTGCTCTTCTACGCCGGGAACGGCATCGGAAATGACAACCCGGTGCGGATTCGCCTTGACGGGGGTGTCGTCACTGCCCAGACCGCGTCGGGAGACATCCGGCTGGAAGATATTACAGGCGACCTGACGTTTGGACAGATCACGATTCCCCATTTCGACCCCTTTGCCGGTCCTGGAAAAATCTTTTCCTTTGTCCCTGCCAAGGCTGTTGACAGTTCGGTCTTCACCATCGAACTGGAGGAGGCCCATGGCCTTCGGACCGGCGATACGGTGACTTACAGCAGCGCAGAAGGAAGGGCCATAGGGGGGCTCACCGGCGGCGACGCCTACCGGGTTCTGGTTGTCAATCCCACGACCGTCATGCTGGCGCCCCAATCGGCAGATCCGGCCGTGCTGAAGGCGGCCGCAGAGCAATTGAAAACCGAGGGGATTTCGGCAGTACAGAAGCTTGTCATCCATCTTGACCACTCCTTGGCTACCGGAGTCAACCACCGGCTGATGGCAGGCGTCGGCCAGCCCGGGGGAATAGAGGTCGATCTGGCTGGCACGGCGGGCATCGCGGACGGCATCATCGATCTGGGTCAGCCCCACGGTTTTTACACCGGTCAGGCCATTGTTTACACCCGGCTGACCGGCGATCCCGTTTCCGGGCTCCAGGATGGCGGCACGTATTATGTCTATGTCGTGGACGAAAACCGGATACGGCTGGCCGAATCACGCGATGCGCTGGTAAGCTATCTTCCCGTTCTGCTCGATCTGGACGGAGGCGTTGCCACCGGGTTCGATCACCGGTTCGACCCGGTGGACGGAGGAACCACTGTGGCGATCAATCCATTCACCGTCACGGCCCGAACGGCGCTCTCTCCCCTCCCCGGCGTCGGGTATGTGGACTACCTTGCAGACCGGATCGAGCTCGGATACGCGCACGGGCTGACCACGGGAACAGAGGTCGCCTATGTTCAGGGAAACGCTCCGATAACTGGCCTCATCGACGGGCAGAACTGTTTTGTCATCGCCAGGGACAAAACAGCGTTACAACTCGCCCTGACCGAGAACGATGCGTTGAACAACCGCTGGATCGATCTTAGAGACAGCGAAGGAAAGAATGGGCGCTATTTTTCCTTTTGGGGCATCACCATTTTAATACCGGGAAGCAATATTGACAAGGCGGTTCAGCCCCAACTGATGGTCGAGAAATCCACTGAGAAGGCGTCCTTTGCCTTCGACCCGGTGACGGCGATCGGGGAGTACCAGTCCGCAATCCATTTTTCGCAAGCCCATCTGCTGACCGACGGGGAAGCGTTGGTTTACCACTGCACCGGTGACGGAGATCCTATCGACAACCTGGTGGACGGGGGCACCTATGTTGTGAAGGTGTTGGATGCGACCACCATCAAGCTGAAAAACGATCTCGATCAGGTCGTCTCCATAGGGGTTCCGACAAACCCTGCCGGAACCCACACCTTTACCAGGAACGCCGATCTGGCGGTCATCCCAGGCAGTCCGAATCCGCTGTTTACGACCTTCGATCCTTCGGCTGGTGCGCTCGAGATAGACGGCGGCGCCGTGGATATCACGAAGGATTGCCTGAACGCGACCGGGCACGGGTTCGCCAGCGGCGAGGTCGTGCTGTACCGGAAAGCCAGCGCCGGAACAGCCATTGGCGGCCTGACCGACGGGGGTTATTACACGATCGACCAGGCCGATGCCGGTTCCTTCAAACTCTCCGACGGGGCCACAATCATCGACCTGACATCCGGCGGATCGGGCAACCACACATTTTATTCTGCTATCCGTCTTTCAGTGGGGGCCGACAGTGCCCTTGCGGTGGGAGATGCGGTGCAATACCAACTCACGGGGGCAGCCGGCGCGACGATTGCTCCGATCGGCGGGCTTAAGGTCGGCAACATCTATTTCGTCATCGCCGCCAGTCAGAACACCGTCCAGCTTGCGGATACCTCCGGCGGAGATCCGATCCTGCTGGATGTCTCCGGCACGACCCCCGGGGACGTTCACCAGTTCATCCGGCAGGGGAGCGGCCTGGCGAGTTTCGACCCCTTTGCCGGAGTCCTGGCCCTGGAGGTGTCGCAAAACTCTCTCCTTTTCGATCCTTCCCGGCAGACTGCGGACGGACTGATCGTCCTGGATCATCCCTTTGTCGAGGGGCAGCAGGTCGTCTATGAGAGCCGCTACCGCCCCATCGGCGGTTTGCAGGATACAGCCACCTATGTCGTGGATATGGTTGCCACAAATACCATTCGCCTGAAATCCACGCCGGCGGGAGATCCCATTTTGCTGGATTTCGATGCCGCCACCGGGACCGGACACAGCCTGAGCAAAAACAGCACCCCGCTCGACCTGGATTTTTCGCTGCGAGATACCTGTGTTGTGATGAATACGGAACATGGGTTTGTTGACGGTCAGCAGGTCATTTACGAAAACGATGCGGGCGCCGTGAGTGAGCCCTATTATGTCCGTCTCATCGATGCCCGGACTCTGCAGTTGAGCTCCCAGGACGGGGGGGAGCCGATCCGACTGGACTTTGCAATGTTGACAGGCGCCGGCCACCGACTTACACCCGTTGCAGGAGGAACGCCGGTTGCGTTCGATCCGTCAACCCAGGGAGAGTATGTTGTTTTTGCCGAAAGCCATTTGCTTGACGACAACGACACGGTGGCATACAGCACCCCGACGGCAGCGCCTGTCGGCGGCTTGACTGACGGCGGAATCTACACTGTGGCAGCAACCGGGAAGACTTCCCTGCAGTTGAAGGACGCCGACGGCAATCTCGTCGCTCTTGACTACACTGTTGCGAGCGGCGCCTGCCACATCCTTCGATCACTGACCGCCATTGTCGGCGCATATGGCTTTGTAGAAGGCCAGGAGGTCGTCTATCATCAGATGGATTCTGCCGGAGTGTTCGACAGCGGATCCTCCGGACCATTAGGACTGTACCCGGGAGAAACTTACACGATCAAGCGGATTGATGCCGAATCGTTTTCCCTCACTGACGCCAACGGCGCCCTGGTTGCACTCGATGTCGATCCGACTCCGGCCGGTCAGGAGTTTCAGTGCAGCCTTTCCTCCAAATACCGTATCGATTTGGGACAGCGGCATTCCTATGCCATCGGAGAGGAGATACAGTTTGTTTCCGACAGCGGCACGGCGGTTGATGGACTCACCGCCTCCGGCGCCTACTTTGTCTCGGCCATAGACGAGACGGGGATTTCTCTTTCCGAAACCCCGGGAGGCGATCCGATGAGAACCGATGTCGTTGCCGAGTTCGCGCTTCTCGGGCAGCAGAGCAATCGGCTCGATACGAATTACGGTCTGATTTCCTTAAACCGGATCGATCTGGGCAGGGCGCATGGGCTTCATACCGGCGATGAGGTGGTTTACAAAAGCGGCGGCGACAACATCGGACTCCAGGACGGCCAGACGTATTTTGTGGAAGCGATCGATGCGACTACGGTGCGGCTGTTCACTTCCACGGGGGATTCGGTCAGTATCGACTGGAGCGCCTATTCCGGAAGCGAACAGCATTTCAACTATACCGTGGAAATGACCGTAGAGCCGGCGACAGCGATCGACAACCGGCAGCAGACCATATCGCTGGACGTTCCCCATGGGATGAAGAACGGGGACAAGGTGATCTACCACAGCGGGGGCGCCGCTATCGGCGGCCTGATGGACGGAGGTATCTACTACGTGGATGTGGTAACCCCGACGACCCTGAAGCTTGCCGAGTCACTTGATGGCATTTCCTCGGGATCATATATCCTGCTTGATCCCAATGTGGCTTCCGGCGACGGCCATCGGCTGGGCGTTCTGGAATCCGGGGCGGTGAAGACCGCTGCCGACAGCGTCAGCGGCAACGCCATCAAGCTGGAGGCTGCCCATGGTCTGGTAACTGGTCAGGAGGTGATTTACCACAGCGGCGTGGGAAATGCCATCGGCGGCCTGACCGATGGCGCCTCCTATTTTGTCGTGGTGGCAGATCCGACCACCTTCAAACTTGCCCAGAACCAGACTGACATCTTTTTCGAGAACCCGGATATCCTCATCACCGGCTCCTCCACTTCGGGGAGCTGCCGGTTCGTGCCGGTACAGGTTCCGACCGGGGCACTGGGCGATATTGAACTGGTTGCCCAGGGAAGCATCCTGCCCCAAGACAGTGCCTCTGTCCTCCAGGGTGGGCTGGTGAAACTGACCGCCAACGGGACAATCGGAAACGAAAATCTGATCCTGCGGCTCAATACGGCGGAATCTTCTGAAAGCGGCCTTTCCGTTCTTGCCGGGGGAGATGTTTTTATCGAGGAGATGAGCGGTCATTTGAACCTGATTTCGGCACAATCGTTGGGCGGAGATGCACAGATCCAGGTGGCGGACGGGGTTCTGCGGGATTCCAATCGTGAATCAGAGCGTGACGTCAGGGCCATTGAGGAGCTGGCCCAACTCTGGGACGACATGAACCTGACAGGAGCCGCCGCCGAGGCTAGCGCCCAGCAAACCGCCGCTGCCTATGCTGCTCTCCGGGAACGGGAGTATCACACTTACTGGCGATGGCGCAGCCAGCAGGACGACCCGTCCGTTTTTGATCCGGATTTTCAGGTCAAACTGTCCGATATCGAGGCCGAAAACTACCGGCAGCAACTGGGTTGGGACGACACGGCGATCGCCAATATCGAAACCCAGCGGAGCGACGAATACCGGACCCTGCACGAGATCTACGGAGCGCTGGGCGATATCTACAACCCGGATTGGAGATATGATGCGAGCGCTGCGGTATTCGATCTCTCGCTCGACCCGGTAACAGCAGTTAACGGGCCAGAAGATGTCATCAATTTGGAGACGCATATCTTAAGCACAGGCCAAGGGGTGGTTTATCGGACCGGCAGCGGGACCCCCATCGACGGTCTGGTGGACGGAAAACTCTATTTCGTCGTCCGGGTCGATTCAGAGCATATCCAGTTGGCTGCATCCCGCGCCGATGCCCATGCCGATGCCCCTCTGGTTATCAATATCGATGCGTCGGACGTCTCCGGAACACACCGTTTCTGCGAGTTGGAAGCTCTTCAACAGGGATCCGCCTGGAGTGAGGAGCAGCTTCTCCACTCCGTAGGCGCCGGGTGGCTCAAAAAGACGACCGACACCGTCACTCGCATCGAATCGTCCAATGTGCAGGCCGATCGTATCACCCTGGTAGCTTCCGAAGGGATCGGGGCCGATCTGGCGCCGATTGTCATTGATCTTTCCAGTGGCATGCTCGATCTTACAGAAGAACAGAAGGTCGCCCTGGTTGCCGCAGAGCGGAGGGATATGACTTTCATCGACGCCGATCGGGATATCATCTCGTTCGGATCGGCCCATAATCTCCAGACCGGTGACGCCGCCTCCTTCCCGGGAACATGGCGTCTGGCCAATGTGGATGGACTGACCGAAGGGCAGCCCTACTACGCCGTGGCGGTGGACCCCTTTACCCTGCAACTGACCGAAAGCGTCGCGGATGCCCTGGCCGGGACCGGGATCGTCGATCTGACCCGCAGTGAGACCCGCATTTTCTCCCATGAGGATCTTAACCTGCAGGCGACGGGAACCATCGATATTATCTCCGGATCCCATATTTATCTGGGGTCTGAAAGCGATCTATCTCTGGAGCGGATCCAGGCCGGCAGCACAATCAGCATCAAGGGCGGCCAAGGGATCACCAGCGCAGCGGTTGCCGGGCAGACCGTAATCACCGGTGGCGATCTGACCCTCGAGGCCGCCGGAGGATCCATTGGGGCCGCGGACCATTCTTTGCTACTGGCTCTGTCTGCCGGCGCCCGGCTGACGGCACGTGCCGAGGAATCAATTTATCTCACAGCTTCCGGGGATCTTCCTGTCGATACCGTTTATGTCCGACAGGATGCGGCGCTTGTTGCTTCCGGCGGGATTTTCGATGCCGATTGCACCGATCTTGCGAACATCAGCGCTGGTGATCTGTATCTCTCGTCAGGCACCGGCATCGGCTTGGCGGACAACTTTCTGGAGGTCGATCTTGATCCTGCCGGCAGGCTGAAGATTGCGGCAGGACAGGATGTGTTCATACGCGAGCTGTTCGGCGACATGAATCTGGAGCGGGTCACCGCCGGCGGAGATGTTCATTTGACCGCGGACGTATCAATCCTGGGACAGCCCGGGGATGTCCAGGCCGATATTTCAGGTAACAGCCTCGTGCTCCAGGCGCTTCTGGGTGGTATCGGGGCGCCGGGGGACGATCTGGAGATCGATTCGGCCGTTTCGGCGCCGGGCGCACTGACCGCTTTTAGCCAGACAAATTCCTGCCTGCTGGAAACGGCGGGGGATTTGTCGTTAAGGGAAACTTCCAGCGTCCTCGGGACGATATTTATCGCGGGCTCGGGCCGGATTCTCAACGGAAATCCCGACGGGGACAATGTCACGGGGGGAGCGACCCACCTGTTTGCCGTTTCTGACATCGGCGCCGACGGCAATCCCCTCCGTACTGCCGTAGGCAATCTGGAAGGCACTTCTGAAACAGGAAGGGTGTGGCTCCATAACACCGGTTATCTGACTGTAGGAGGCGTCACCGCTGATGATGGAATCAAGGCGGCCGGGAAAGTGACCATCAGTGCGTCAAGCCCCGTGACCGTGGCGGAAAACATTCAGGCGCCCTCCATCACAATCACTTCTTTTGATGATGATAACGATGGTCCCGGTCAGGCGGACGATCTGGTTGTCGTGACCGGGGTAACACTGGATGCCGTGTCCGGATCGGTTATCCTGCGGGCCGGGGATAATCTGACCATCCAGGAGGGCGCCGTTCTCAATGCATCCGATATGATCGAGCTGCATGTGGACTATGGAAATGCCGATCCGGACAGGGGGGGAATCCTGTACCTTGAAGGGGAACTGAACGCCGATTCGGCTGAGATTTACGGCGATGAGGGTGACGACATTATAGATGCATCCCATGTCACGGGGGATGCTGAACTTGTTCTGATAGGGGGCGCGGGGAAGGACACTCTTACTGGAGGGACAGGTCATGACTTCATCTTCGGGGACAATGCCATTGTTGTCCGGGATGAAAATGATGACATACAAAGGATCGATTCCCGAGATACAGATATGGGGAGTAATGATATTCTTCAGGGTCATGGCGGCGACGACGTTCTTGTGGGCGGTTATGGCGCCGACGTAATAGAGAGTGGCAATGGGAATGATATTGTCATAGGCGATAACGGCGCCCTTCTGTTCGGTTCGGACGGTTCCCTGAACCTTATCTTTAGTATCTCTCCCACGCTTGGAGCTGCGGATATCATCGTGGCCGGCAACGGAAACAACGTTCTCATCGGCGGCACGGGCGGGGACAGCATGATAAGCGGCTCGGGAAAAGACGTTCTTGTCGGTGACGGGGGGGCAGTCGCACTGTCTGCGGAAGGGTTATGCTATGTTGAAACCATAGATAATTTTATCGGCGGAAGCGATTTTATCGATGGCGGTCCCAACGAAGACATCATGTTCGGTGGCGCCGGCAAGAATACCTTTGTAGGAACACTGGCCGACGATATTATGGTGGGATCCTACGGAAGAGTCACCTTCCAGGACGGCAGAGTTATTGCACTGATAACACTCGACGCGAATGACATCCTGACGTATGCAATGGCGGATCTGTTGAGTGGGAAAAATGCCCGGAACGAAACGGGATATGGGCATGTTGACGAAGAAGGCGGTGAGGTATGGGAGTCCGATCATCGGGCAGAAAGGGTGCAATACGCAACATTTTTTCCCGAAAAACAAGGATATGAAAGTCCTGGAACGGGCGGTGTTCTTCAGTTCGATTCTCTGGGCAGAAAAACGCCGGGGGCGCTCTCGTCAACGAACAGTCATCACGGCGAATACCTATCCGTTCAGAAACCTGCCTTCGGCAGGATAACGGAGGGTGAAGCGACAGGCGCCACCGGTGACGCGGCGGGCAGCGACAAGGAACCCCATTCGGCAGAGGGGACTCCGGATGGTCAGCCCCCGCAGGAAATCCCGATTACTGACGGGCAGCCTTCCGGCGGGGCCTCTTCCGGCAGTCAGCCGTCCAAAACCATTCCGGTGGAGGAGCAAAAAAATGATCGACCGTCCCGACCGAATGGGCCCGGGGGCGAAAATCAGTCAAAAGACCCTCGAACGCTCAATACCGCTACAGGAGCGGCGCTGGCTGGTCTGATGGGTTGGAAGGTCATCTCCGGAGGAGCCCCGGACAAGGGCGGAATCGTGGATGCAAAATCGTTCCAACGGCTGGCTCTGGAAAAGGAAGACAAAAGATACAGAAGATGGAAGAACGCGGCATCCTGGAAATAGTGTCTCCGAACTATTCCTTATTCGCCGTTCCGATGACTGTGTTTTATTTTTTCAGTGTTCAGCGGAGGATTATCGATCGGGGAAAAGGGCGGACTGTAAGGAGCAGAACCCGCCCTTGCTTGTGTCTGTCCATTCATAATTAGTTTGACATACCGTATTTCGATAGTATAGAAGCAGGCATAACTGCCAGAATGTCAAGACATAAACCGCATTCGAACATAATCTACAGGGGAGAAATTATGAATCAAAAAAAAGATACCGATATCGAAAGCAAGGACATAACTGCCGGAACAGCAGAAGAGCAGGAGAACGTGAAAGCGATGATCCAGTGGGATGCTTCCCGGATGGAGTCGACATATGCCAACGTATGCAATGTCTCCTGCACAAGGGAAGAATTCACTCTTCTATTCGGAATCAACAAAACGTGGGATGCCGGTCAGCGCAAACTCACGGTTGACATGACGGATCGCATCATCCTCAACCCCTTCGCCGCAAAGCGTCTTTCCATTCTCCTTGGCAGCGTTGTCCGCCAATACGAAGGCCGTTTCGGTGAAATTCATCTGGAGGTTGCCGAAGAGAAGTGATTGTACGCGTCATTGGATGGCAAAGGTGATCATAACCAAGGCATGGGAGGATTTGCAAACTGCGGCAAATCGTGAAGAATTCATCGCCGCCTGGTTGTCAGTTCAGTGTTCCATGATTCCCTGCTGTCTGCAAGGCGTGCTTGTCCTCCAGGACAAAACGACCGGGGCATATATCCCGGTTGCTTCCTGGCCGGAAAAGGGACCTTTCGAGCGGTTGACGGGCATCCTCAACCGGACGCTTGCCGAAAAGGGGGGAATGCTCGTCCAACTGCCCCCGCCCGAAGGATATTCGGAGGGAGACGAACAGCAGTGGTATGCCTTAGCCTATCCGATTATCGTTGACGAGTCGCTCTGCGGGACCGTCGCGATAGAAGTGGCGGCATCATCGGAAGATTTCCTCGGGCGTGCCATGGAAGGGCTTCAGTGGGGCTCGGTATGGCTGGAGAACATGTTCCGTCGGGCACAGGGTGTTGAAGACCAAAATACGCTGAAGCGCCTGAAAGCGGCTGTGGATATTCTGGCCGTCGTACTTTCAGAGGAGAGCTTTCAAGGCGCAGCCACAGCTTTTGTCACTGAGGCGGCCACAAGGCTTTCCTGCGACCGGGTCAGCTTCGGACTTGTCAAGAATAATTCTGTCCAGGTCAAGGCTATTTCCCATACCGCAATCATCGGGAAGAAAATGAATCTCATCCGGTCGATCGGCGCCGTGATGGAAGAGGCCATCATGCAGCGAACGGAGGTTGTGTATCCTCCGACTTCCGCCGTGGAACCAACGGTCGTCCGCGATCATGAGCGCATGGTGCAGATACATGGCGACAGATCGATACTGACCCTTCCCCTGTATGGTCGGGGAAGGTATTATGCGGCCCTGACGCTGGAAAGACAGATTGACCGACCGTTCACGAACGAGGATTTGTCGTACATCAGAAGTGTAGCGGCACTGACCGGCCCGTCCCTGGAGGATAAGTATCTGAACGACCGCCCGATCGTGTTGGGCATTTTCGGCGCGCTGAAGCGGCAAGCCGTAAGGATCTTCGGTCCTGGATATACGGGGAGAAAGATCGCGGTTCTGTCAGCGGCGTTACTGATCGCTTTCTTTTCCCTGGCGAAGGGCAACTATCAGCTTACCGCGGATGCCGTCCTGGAGGGATCGATTACCCGGTCCATAGTAGTTCCTATGGATGGCTATATCAGGAAAAGCTTTGTTAAAGCGGGGAGTGCCATCCCCCGAAATGGAACGATGTGCAGCATGGATGAACGGGACCTTCATCTGGAGAGACAAACCTGGTTGAGCAGAAAGACGCAGTATGAGCGGCAATATCAGGCAGCGGTTGCAAAGCATGACCGCGCTGAGGCCAGTATTATCAGTGCCCAAATCGATCAAGCGCAGGCGCAGATCGGCATGGTTGAACACAAGCTGGGTAAGACCGCGATCAGGGCGCCATTTGCGGGGATTGTCATTAAAGGCGACCTCAGCCAGCGCATTGGCGGCGCAGTGACGAAGGGAGAGGAGATTTTTCAGATCGCGCCGCTCGATTCCTATCGGTTGATATTGAAGGTCGATGAACAACGTATCGCAGACGTGTCCGCGGGGCAAAAGGGCGTCCTCGTTCTTTCCTCTTTTTCCGAAAAACCCTTTGGATTCAAGGTGAGGAAGATTACGCCGATCACCACAGCCGAAGAAGGACGCAATTATTTTCGCGTGGAAGCAAATCTGGACGAGGCGTCAACGCGACTGCGTCCGGGGATGGAGGGCGTGGGAAAAATCAGCGTGGACCGGAGATTGCTCTTTTCCATCTGGACAAGGGGCCTGATCGACTGGTTCCGCCTCCGCCTCTGGTCCTGGCTGCCATAGGGGATATTCATGCCGGAAAAGACCCTTTACAGCAATTCCTGGTATCGCGTGGCGTCTCTCAAGCCGTTTGTCCGAAATCATGCGGAAATACACCGCCAGGATTACCGGGGAAAGGTGTGGTATGTTCTCGAGGACCACGCCAGCGGACGTTTTCACAGATTCACGGAAGAAACATATTTCATCATCGGTCTCATGAACGGGAAGTGGACACTGCAGCAGATATGGGAAGCCGCTTGCCGTAACCTGGGTGAGGATATGCCGACCCAGGACGAGCTGATTGCGCTTGTCTCCCAGCTTCACCAGGCGGACGTTTTACAGACCGATATCTCTCCCGATATCGGGAATCTCCATCGCAGGCAGCAAAAAGACCGGCAGACCCGCTTCTGGAATGCCGTTCGCTCGCCGCTGGCCATGCGTCTCCCCCTGCTGGATCCGGACCGGTTTCTGGAAAAGACGATGAGAATCACCCGCCCGTTCTTCACCCTGCCGGCGGGAGTTCTCTGGCTTGCAATCGTTGTTTCGGCCGTCTTCCTGGCCATAACCCATTGGCAGGACCTCACGGCGAATCTGGCGGACCGCGTCCTCCTGCTGGAAAATCTCTTTACCTTCTGGCTGATTTATCCCGTGGTGAAAACTTTTCACGAATTCGGCCATGCTTATGCGGTCAAACGATGGGGGGGAGAGGTGCACGAAATGGGCGTGATGTTCATCGTTTTCATGCCCATTCCGTACGTAGATGCCTCGGCGGCGACGGCCTTCCCCGACAAATGGCAAAGGATGATTGTCGGCGGATCGGGCATCGCCGTTGAGCTGCTCATCGCATCCCTGTCAATGTTCTTGTGGTTGAACCTGGAACCCGGCGCCGCAAGGGCCGTTGCCTACAACACAATGATCGTTACCGGCGTATCGACCCTTTTTTTCAATGGAAATCCCCTGCTGAAATTCGACGGCTATTACGTTCTTTGCGATCTCCTCGAAATTCCCAATTTGGGAATGCGCGCCAATCGATATCTCGGGTACCTTGCGCAGCGCTACCTGATCCGGAACGAAGAGGCGGAGTATCCGATCTCCGACAAAGGAGAAGCTGGCTGGCTATTTGTCTATGGGGTAAGTTCCTTTTGCTATCGACTCTACATCACCCTGCGGATCGCGCTTTTTGTTGCGGGACGATTCTTTTTGATCGGCATTTTGATTGCCTTGTGGGCCATTGCGGGACTCCTGCTCGGACCGCTGGCAAGGGCGGGCCGTCTGATCATGGCCAATCGCGCGCTTTACAAACTGCGTGGTCGCATTCTGGCAATTTTCCTCATCACTGTGGGGGGATTGCTGTTGTTTGCGACAGCCATATCCTTCCCGTCCTTCACAACGGCGGAAGGCATCCTGTGGCCCGGGGACCAGTCACAGTTGCGCAGTGGCGCCGAGGGGTTTATCAGGGAAATCGTTGCCGTTCCGGGAAATCAGGTGAAACCGGGGCAAATCCTGATTCGGTGTGAAAATTCTGATCTTGTTTTCCAGGTCAGGCTGCTGGAAGCGGAACGTATGGAATTAGAAGCTCGATATCGAAGCGCTTTCGTCCGGGATCGCAACGAAGAAAGGATATTGAAAGAAGAAATCGCCCACATCCAGGAGAAGATTGCCGAGGCGAGAGAAGAACTGGCGGCCCTTGACGTCCGCAGTCCCGCGGCGGGGATTTTGTTTCTGCCGCAGGCGGGAGATATGCCCGGCCGTTTCGTGAAGCGGGGGGATGCTCTGGGATATGTGATCGATTACAGCAAGATAAATGTCAGGGTGGTGATTCCCCAGGCCGATGTGGATCGGGTAAGGAGCAATGTCCGTTCGGTCAAATTACGGCTTGCCGAGGCCCCGTCCGTCGAAATTGCGTCAGAGCTTATCCGCGAAGTACCGGCTGCATCGAGCAATCTTCCCAGTTTCGCCCTCTCGCTTCAGGGCGGCGGCGCCATTGCGCTCGATCCCGAGGCGGGTAATGTGCCAAAATCGTTCGAAAATTATTTTCATTTTGACCTCCGGATGCCGGTGCGGACCGCGTTGCGGATCGGAGAACGGGTTTACGTAAGATTCGAGCATGACCCGGAATCGCTGATGCGCAGAGGGTACCGAGCGATAAGGCATCTTTTCCTGAGGACCTTCGATATCTGATGCATATTCCAAGGTGCTGTTTTGCAGACCGGCGTTTCCAGTGCCCTTCGAAAAGGAACGGGCGAATGAAAAGAGTCTGGCTATGATCCGCGGCATATCAGCCTGGCCGCCCGCTGATTATTTCGTACGTCCCGAGCGAAAGGAACACAGAAGAACGATGCTCGACCGTATGGCCAGGAAACTGTCGGGCTGTGTCATACGTCCCGTCAGGGTTCACCTTAGCGGTCGGAATGACATAGTGGCAGAAGTCCAACAGTGCGAGGGCGGTTTATTGGAAAAAACGGATGCGGAACTCAAGAAAATGGCTGCGTTCCTGAAACAGAGACTCCATTCGCAGGGATTCAGAAAACCTCTGGTGGCGCAAACGTTTGCACTCGTCCGGGAGGTTGCCGGAAGAACGGTGGGGATGAGACATTTTGATTGCCAGTTGATCGGCGGGGCCGCCCTGTTGAACGGATTCCTCGTGGAAATGGATACAGGCGAAGGGAAGACGCTCGTAGCGACATTGCCCGCGGCAACAGTGGCCTTGGCAGGTCTGCCTGTCCATGTGATCACAGTCAATGACTACCTCACGGCAAGAGATGCTGAATGGATGGGCGAAATCTACCGTTTCCTCGGACTTTCTTTGGGCTGCGTCACTCATGAAAAGACGCCGGTCCAACGCCGTCAGGCCTACCGCTGCGACATTGCTTACTGTACCAACAAGGAATTGGTCTTTGATTATCTGCGGGACAAGCTCGCCCTCGGTGAATGCGCGGATCCGCTCCGCCTGTATGGGGAGCACCTGTACAATACGAAGGGGAAAAACCAGCAGCTCCTTCTTCGGGGGCTTCATTATGCCATTGTTGACGAGGCGGATAGTGTGCTGGTCGATGAGGCCCGGACGCCGCTCATCCTGTCGAAAAGAGAGTCTTCCGAGCAAGAGCGGGACGTAGCGAGACAGGCGCTCTTTGCAGCGGCCTCGCTCGTGGCGGGATACGACTATCGTGTCGAGTATGAAGTTGAGCAAGGGGTAAAAAAGATCGTTGTCACGGATACGGGCCGGGAAACAATCAGCGCAATCACGGAGTCGCTGGGACCGCTGTGGAAGGGCGCCGTGCGGAGAGAGGAACTCGTGCAAAAGGCGCTTGCGGCCACCCTGCTGTTCCACCGCGACGAACATTATCTGGTGCGTGACGGCAAGGTGCAGATCATCGACGAGTTTACCGGGCGGGTCATGCCGGATCGCTCCTGGGAGGGGGGGCTTCATCAGTTGCTCGAAGCGAAAGAGGGATGCGAAATCACCGGACAGCAGGAAACGGCGGCGCGCATCAGCTATCAACGCTTCTTCATGAAATATCTCAAGCTTTGCGGAATGACCGCGACGGCCCGGGAGGTGAGGAAAGAGTTGTGGGCTATCTATGCGTTGCCCTTTATGAAAATACCGACAAACAAGCCGACTCAACGCCGTTGCTGCCCGGATCGCCTGTTCGACACGGTGGATGACAAATGGGAGGCGGTTGTGCAGAGGATCCGGGAACTCCACGAGGAAGGCCGACCCGTGCTTGTCGGAACGCGAACCGTGGCGGCGTCAGAGCAGCTGGGCGCCCTTCTTGCGGCATCGACGCTTCCCTTTCAGATGCTTAATGCCAAGCAGGACGCGGAAGAGGCGCTTATCGTCGCAAGGGCGGGCGAAGCAGGGCTGATCACCATTGCCACAAACATGGCCGGAAGGGGTACGGACATCAAGCTTGCCCCGGGCGTCGCTGAACGGGGGGGGCTGCACGTCCTGATGACGGAACGGCATGAAGCGCGGCGGATCGACCGGCAGCTTGCAGGACGATCCGGAAGACAGGGCGATCCGGGCAGCCATGAGGCTTTTTTGTCTCTTCACGACCCGCTGCTGGAAAACGCGTCGGGCTATTGGGAACTGGTGGAAAGGTTGTTCAAAAGATTCGGGTATGATATGAGGAAAATGGTGGGGCGGCACATGATGATCCAGGCTCAAAAAAAGGTGGAGAAAGCGCATGCGGGAGCAAGGAAAAGGCTCCTGCAATTTGATGAGGAACTGGGGGATGCGTTGTCTTTCTCAGGGAGGAGCGACTAAAAAATGCGACCTGCGGTCAGAATTCCCTATCTCCTGGTAATTTGCCTGCTGGCTCTGTTCTGTCTCGGCGCCGGGCCGGTCGGCTATCACCTGAAAGGTCTTCTCGAACCGAGCGATATTGTGGAGTTGAGCAGTCAGATTCCAGGTATTATCGAGGCGGTTTTGGTGGATCGAGGTGATCGAGTGAAGAAGGGCCAAGTCCTTGTCAGGCTGCAATCAAAGGTGGAGCAGGCCACGGTAGAGCTGGCCGCTGCCCGTCTTGCATTCGGCAAGCGTAAAGTCCAGCGGAATGAGGAACTTTTTCAGAAAAAGCTGATCTCCGTTCATGAAAAAGATGAGATGGAGACGGAGGTCAAGATCGCAGAGCTTCAGCTCGGGGAAGCAATGGAGAAACTCCGGCTGCGCACCATCATCTGTCCGATTGACGGCGTGGTGATGAAGCGACAGCTTTCTCCCGGTGAATATGTAGGCGAAGGTTCAATCATGATGATTGCCCGCGTGAATCCAATCAACGTGGAGGTCTATGCCCCCGCTTCGCTGTTCACGAAAATCCGCAAGGGAATGCAGGCGGAAATAAGGCCCGAGTCGCCTGTAAACGGTGTCTATCTGGGTAAAGTAGCAGTCGTTGACGAGGTCATCGACGCTGCGAGTGGCACGTTTGGGATTCGAATAGAGTTGCCTAATCCGGATAATCTGGTCAACGCGGGGCTGAATTGCAGCGTCCGCTTTCTTCTGCAGTAAAGCATACGGAAAAACAGCATGGTTTTAAACCTTTTCAATATCTGAAGTATTTCCCACAGAATTGCTCCTTTGTGGTCCAGAAAAAAAGCGCCGCTACTATTCCAAATCGAATTGAGCGTCATCAAAAAACAGTTGTTCCAGCTCTCTGCTCCCGGTCAGAGTTGTTACTGATCGCTGTTTTAATTATGGCGAATCGGGGAGAGATCTCCAATTGCAAACACACGCTGACACTATCTACGGCGACCCCGAAAGCGGAGCTTAATGTTCATAATACACATGGGATGAATACATGCAATCATAACGCATTTTGAAAAAAAGGCGTACCGGAGAGGTCTGTCTGAAAGCGGAGCTTAATGTTCATAATTGTGCTCAAAAATGCCATCTTGCCGGGTGACTCGACAAAAAGGTAAGCTGATTTATGAAGATCATGGACGATTTCGAATGGCGTGTCTGCGCAACCGCCGGTCACGTCGTCGACGATCGAGGGCTTCGGAGCGAAGCGGATGCCTTTGCCGAGCCTCTCGATTCCTACGACATGCTTTTCGTGCCCGGAGGGTTCGGCACAAGGAGCCTCCAGCATGACGGGAATTTTGTCGATTGGCTGAAAACGGCCGGCGCCGCGCGGCTCAAGGTATCGGTATGCACCGGCGCTCTCCTGCTCGGCGCCGCAGGCTTTCTTCGAGACAAGCGCGCGACGACGCACCCGAGCGCGCTCAAGGAACTGGAACCCTACTGCCGGGAGGTGGTCCGCGAGCGGGTGGTCGATGAAGGGGACATCATTACCGCGGGCGGCGTCTCGTCCGCCATCGACGCAGGTCTGCACGTCGTTGAGAAATTGGCCGGTCCGGATGCGCGCGTCCGGATTGCCGCCCAGATGGATTACCCCTATCGCTGGAACGCGTAGCTCACTCGCGATCAAAAACGGACGCCCTCAAGCGTCGCTTTGCTCGCGCCGTTCAACGCGGACTTTGTCCATATGAAACAAGACGCAGGTCAGACCAAAATATCCCTTGACTCGCAATAACAGTCTCCCTATACTCAGCCCCGCGGAAACAATGTCTTATCCAATCTTTAATGCCGGCTTCCAAAGGACGAGGGATGAAAAGAGCGCTGCTCTCATCTGTCATGATTGTCTTTGCGGTCCTGTGCTTTTTTGCCGGACTGCCCATGCCCGCCTCGGGACAGGATTCGCAAGCCCTGCGGGAAGGTATCGAGCAATACAACCAGGAGAATTATGAAGAGGCGATCCTGCCCCTGACCAGAGCCAGGACGGAAGCCCCGTTATCGGCAGAAGCGGCCTTCTACCTCGGCATGGCCTTCCGCCAGATCAACGACCTCCCGAACGCCTACCGGCAGTTCGAGGACTCGGTCAACCTGAAGCCGCTTTCCGACAATGCCATCCTCGAATTCATCGAGGTGTCCACCCTCGTTGGCCGGCTCGACGTTGCGAAGAAGTGGATCGCCGTCGCGGAAGAGCACAAGGTCTACCCCGCGCGGGTGGCCTTCCTCAAGGGGGTGACCCTGGCCAGGGAGGAGAAGTACGACGCGGCCATCGCCGCCTTCGAAAATGCCAAGCGGATCGAACCGGCCTATGCCCAGCCGGCCGACCTCCAGATCGGCGTCTGCTATCTGAACCAGCGCAAATACGTGCTGGCCCGGGATCGCTTCCAGGCGGCAGTCACGAAGGATCCGCTGTCCGACATGGCTTCCTACGCCAGACGGTATCAGGAGGCCGCATAGCAGCAACGCTACCGCGAGCGGCCGCTCAGGCTCACGATCGGCGTTATGGGCCAATACGACTCCAACTACCGGACGCTTGCCGAGCCTTACGGCCCGGCTCCGGCCGCATTTGCCGATTACCTGGCAAACCAGGACAGGCGAGGTTTCGCGATGCAGAATATGGCCCGCCTCGACTATGTCCCCCTCCTTCCCGCACCCTTCATCTTCACCGCGGGATACGCCGCCATGAACACGCTGCACCAGAGATACGGCACCGACAACGACACCTTCGCCAATTCCTTCACCGTGGCGCCGGGCATCAGCAATGAAAATTTCGCGGTCAACCTGGTGGCCAACTACACGCATAACCTGAAGCGCGATCCCGGCTACAACCGTTATTCCGAAAGCGCCAGCGTGGGCCCCCTTTTCCGCTACCTCCTGAGCAGGAACCACATCCTGGAGGTCAGCGGCGCCTTTACCCGAAAGAACTTCTTCAGGGTGGTCAGCAATCCCGAATATGAGGACCAGAGCTCCCGCGGCATGGAGAGCTCCCTGAACTGGGTCTGGCTCTTCAGGGAGAATGCGATCTTCAACCTGAAGTTCGGGTACACCTTTGACAGCGCCGAAGGCAGCCATTACGACAACCGGGGGTACCGGGGGTCGGCAAACCTGATCTATCCCCTCCTGGACGTCCTCAGGCTCCAGCTCGGCGGCGAGTTCTATCTCCAGGACTACCGAAACGAAAACGTTTTCTTCGACAACATCACACGGAAAGACAGGACCTATACGGGAACGGTCGGGCTGACCTGGTCCGTATTGAGACACGTGGACGTGATCGCCCAGTACCTCTACACGAGGGTCAATTCCAATATCTACATCTACGATTACCAACGGGATGTCTGTTCGCTGGGGATGGAACTCAAATTCTAAGGGGACGGAGAATTTTATCTTTGGGGGTCGCTTATGAATAAAATCAGGAAGATGGCGGGGATCCTGGTAAGCCTGCTGATGCTGGCGCTGCCCCTTACGGCCTTCGGCGCCCCGGTGGGGAAGATCACCCACGTCGAGGGCAGGGTGGACATCACTTCCGGCGACAAAGCCCGTCCGGCAAACCCCGGAGACCCGGTGGACATCGGCGACATCCTGCGCGCCAAGAGCAAAGCCAGGGCCGAGGTTACCTTCCTGGACGGGAACATCATCCGTCTCGCCGAGAACACACGGATCCGGATCACGGATTATCAGGCGGGAGAGGGCAAGACCAGCACCCTGGAACTCTTCCGGGGAAAGGTCCAGAACATCGTCTCGGCGCTGGCCAAAAACGCCCGCTATGAAGTCCACACCCCCACGGCCGTCTGCGGGGTCCGCGGGACCGACTTCTTCGCCTTTTTCCTGAACGGGGTGAGCGGCTTCATCCCGAAGGAGGGGACTCTCTACGGCTACAGCCGCAGCATGCCCCAGGAGGTGAGAAGCGTCACCGTGGGACAGGCCATCCTGGTTCCGGCGGCGAACCGGCCGGCAGTGATCCAGCCCGCGAAATCCGGCGAGGTGGAAAGACACCTGCAGGATACGGCCCCGACGGGAAGGGAAAAAAGAGGCGCCCGATCCGGGCAAAAAGTGGGCGCCGCGGCGGAAGCAATGAATAAGATCACCCCGCTGGCGGACATGGCCGGCATTCCCGTCTCCTTGACATCCGCTGCGGGCGACCTCTTGACCGGGGAGGCGGACATCGGCAAGCTTCAGGGCTACATAGGCAACCTGAATAATACCGCCGCCGGGACGTTCACAACCGATGGGATGCTCACCAGGACATCGATCCTCTCGCTGGTGGACCTGGCATCCCAAACCCTGGCTTATCCGGGCCAGGGGTTTTCCAGCCGCGAATACTCGCTCCCGGGGGGCGGGTCGGCCGGCGAGTACCTGAATTACACCCGGTCGGCGCCGGTGAACGGCGTCTCCACGATCACCGCCGCGGGGGCGCAAGCCATGTGGGGGGAAGCGAGTCTTGCCGGACCCCAGTCCTACACGGTGGTCGCCGGCGGGGTCGTGAACGGCCTGTTCGACCCGGCGACGACCCCCTTGACCTGGGCCGACTTCCCCCAGGGCCAGGGAAGCTTCCTGGAAACCAACATCTTCCTGAGCCAGCAGACGTTCATGACCGACAACGACAGGGAAAACCTCGAACAGACCAACAGGATTCCCGCCTTCGATGTGGGTATGGCGAACCTGAGCGGCAGCAACGGAGCCCTCACCGTGAACATGAGCAACATCAAATTTTTCCGTTTCCAGGCCGAGGCCGATCCCCGGATCTGGGCAACGAACAGCGTTACCGGCAGCTACACCGCCAACCCGGCCGTCGGGGCTCAGGTCAAGCTCAACAGCTCCAACGGCCTGGCCGGGCTGACGCACACCTTTGAGGTGAAACAGTGGGACACGGGAAACAGGATCTGGGGCGCCTCCATCTACAGGGGCGCCGGCGACACGGGCGGGGCACTCTCACGGAGCGTTGCCGATACGGCAAGAGCGGCGACGGGTAATCTGCCGGCAGGGGCCTCCCCGGCGATTTCGATTACCGAACTCCGCGGCGGGGCGGCGGGGGCCATCTTTCCAAGCCCATATCCGTTTTCGCCGGGGATGGGATCTTTCACCGGGACCGCTGCGGGAACGGTTAAAACGGTTAAATAGAAGGAAAAGAGATCCTGTAAAATTATGTTCAAGGTGTTGACGATGTTTGATACGATCCGAAAAAGGAAGTTCTTACCCGGCCAGCGCTCCATAGACCGGATCGTTCATTTTAGGCTGTCTAAGAACGTTTTCAAAGGGGCCCCGAGGCACTGGATGCAATTCTTAGGGGTAGTGCCAATATCTGGTTTACCGAGATGCGAAACCTGGAGGTCACCGTTCTGATCGGTGCCCAGATCAGTCACTATTTCAAGCAACTCAAGATAGTCCCCTCCCAGGAGATACGGGAGGAGATGCCTGATGGGTCGCTCATTGTATACTTTCGGATGGGACGTTGCGAAGCCATCGCGAATATTCTCAAACCCTGGACTCCCCTGCAAATACCGCTTTGTGTTTTGAAGCTTTTATGATAGCAGACCGGGAAGTTGCTTCATCTGGGCAAGAAACCTGCAAATACCGCTTTGTGTTTAGAAGCTTTTACGGGACAGAGGTGCAACAAGATGGCAATAGAAAGGTGGAACATTTCTCAATTATATCCGCGATTTGCCGCGACCAAATCTAACCATCGCGCATCTGCCCCCTTGTCCTGCGCAGCTTTCGAACTTTAGTTCGGTATATGTATGGAAAAAGACATCATTCTGGATTCGATTGCCGACGGGGTCTTTACCGTCGACGATAATTGGCGCATCACCTCTTTCAACCGTGCGGCAGAGCAGATTACCGGCGTTTGCCGCACAGATGCGATCGGCCAGTGCTGCAAGGACGTGCTCAAAGCGGATGTCTGCGAAAAAGGCTGCATCCTCCGCAAAACCATTCAATCGGGAAAATCCATCGTCAACCGGACCGTCCATATTGTGGATGCCGCTGGACGCCGAGTTCCGATAAGCATTTCCACTGCCCTGCTCAAGGATGAAATGGGTCGGATCATCGGGGCCGTGGAGACGTTCCGGGATATCAGCATCGAGGAGAAACTCCGGAATGTGATCGCCGAACGGTATTCTTTCGAAGACATCATCTCGAAGAACCACCGGATGCATCAGTTGTTCGACATCCTGCCCGATGTGGCCGACAGCGTCAGCACGGTCCTTCTGGAAGGGGAAAGCGGCACCGGCAAGGAGCTGTTTGCCCGGGCCATCCATCATTTGAGTCCGCGAAAGAAACAGCCGTTCATCGCGGTGAACTGCGGCGCCCTTCCGGATGCGCTGCTGGAATCCGAGCTTTTCGGTTACAAGGCCGGGGCCTTTACGGATGCCAAAAAGGACAAACCGGGACGCTTCCGGCTGGCCGAACGGGGAACCCTCTTCCTGGATGAAATCGGGGATATTTCACCGGCCCTTCAGGTCCGACTGCTCCGGGTGCTCCAGGAAAAGACCTACGAACCGCTGGGTTCGGTGGAGACTGTCCCGTCCAATGTCCGGATCATCGCCGCGACCAACAGGCGTCTGCAGGAACTCGTCAAGGAGGGGAAATTCCGCGAAGATCTCTATTACCGGATTCATGTCATCCGGATGGAACTACCGCCGCTGCGGAACCGGATGGAGGACATCCCGTTGCTGGCGGATCATTTCATCCACCATTTCAATGTGCTGCAGAAAAAGGAGATCACCGGATTGTCCGGCGAGGCCCTGGCCTGTCTCGTTTCCTATGACTACCCGGGCAATGTCCGGGAACTTCAGAACGTTATCGAGCACGCCTTTATCCTCTGCAAATCGGGGTTGATCGAGCCGCATCACCTGCCGGAAAACCTTTGCCTGTCCCGCGACATGGAGTCCTCCAGCAGAAACGAGGTCATGAATATGAAAGACCTGGAAGCGGTTTTCATCACGAACATGCTGCGTCGGCATCAATGGAACCGCCTCAAAACAGCGAAGGCCCTCGGCATTCACAAGAGCACCCTCTTCCGCAAGATCAAGGCATTGCGCATTCAAATCCCTGTTGAGCCGGAGAAAGGGGGCCTTCCGTAATCTCAACCATATCAGCGGCTCCTGTCTTTTGCAGAGGTTTTCTTGTTATGTGGGTTGAGTAATTACACCTCCACCACGGTCCCCACGTTGCAGAAGAAGAAACGATCCCCGAACTCAGAAGCCAGACGGAATGCCGTTTTTAGCCCCGTGCAATGGGAAACCCCGAGACGTTCGATATCAAACGCCTTGAGGGCATCGATGCTTTTGTCCCGCTGCTCATTGCTGACCGGGCCGAGATGCGTACCGCCGATCACGGCATAGATGTGGCGCTGCCCCATTTTTTCCAAGATGTAACTCAGGGTGTTGATTATGCCGGAATGAATCGGTCTTGAACGCCACGAGAGGGAACGTTATGCGTTGATCCCTCATTGTCGGGCCGATCTCACAGGGGAGTCGCACAATTGCATCCTTTCAACCGCCACAGCTATTGTCATTTGCGACCAAGCCGCCGGTCATTTCTTCTTCTCGACGCAGACAAGATATTAATATTATTATTTATATGTTTTTCCCAGCCGGTTGGCAGTCTTTTGGCACTATTCTTGATTGATGATCAGCAAAGGCGGCACCATGAAAGTTGCGATGACAGTCTGGGAAAATACGGTTTCAACGGTTTGCGATTTCTCCAACCGTCTATTGGTTTTCGATGTGATGGGGGGGGAGGTTAAAAATAGATCGTTGATTCCCTTTGAAACCAAAATATTGCTGGAGAGGTTGAATCAACTCGGAGAGCTTGGGGTCGAGGTGCTGCTGTGCGGCGCCATTTCCCGGCCGTTGGAAAGGATGATCCTTGCATCCGGTGTGAAGGTGATCCCCTGCCTGCGCGGGTCGATCGAAGAGGTCATCGGGGCTTATCTGGACGGCGGTCTCTCCGATGCCCGCTTCATTCTACCCGGCTTTGGCCCGGGGGCGAGCTGTGTGCGAGGGAGGAAACGGCGTCGCGGCGGCATTGCCGATTGCCTGACAAGGTGAAGGACGCCAATGGGGAAGGACGAGGGTAATTCAACCCTTTCTTGAAACAACAAACCAGAGGAAAAGGACGGTAAAAGATGAAGGTAGCGATTACAGCCAGTGGAGAGAATCTCAACAGTCCGGTCGACCGCGTCTTTGGCAGAGCGAGATATTTTGTGATCGCGGATCCGGAGGAGACGAATGTCGAAGTGTTCGAAAACAGCCAGAACGTAAACGCGGCTCAGGGGGCTGGTATTCAAGCGGCTCAGCAGATAGCCGATAAATGCGTTGATGTTGTCCTGACCGGTAATGTGGGACCGAATGCGTTCAGGGCTTTGGATGCGGTTTCCATCAAGATTTACGAGTTCGGAAGCGGCGTTCTGACGGTTCATGATGCATTAGCCGCTTGGAAAGAGGGGCGCTTGCAGGAAGTGAAGGCGCCTACTGCCAAGGGGCATGGTTTTTAAATTAAGGGAGTTGAATCCCTGAAATGGTCACCCACAAGCGGATTCAGAATATTACTGTTTGTGGGGACGGGATAGGGAGGTGATCGAATGCCAAGAGGAGACGGAACAGGGCCCAGAGGAACGGGAGCGGGCGGTAAAATGGGGCAAGGTCAGGGAGGCCGAAAACCCGGCCGTATGGGCGGACCCCGTGCGGCAGGACCTGCAGGCGACTGCCTATGCCCGCAGTGCGGACACAAGGAACCGCATAAACGCGGAATTCCCTGCATGGATCGGAAATGTCCCAAGTGCGGGGCTGCGATGGGCAGGGAATAGAGGAATAATCTTGTAGAAAGAGGCAATTGCAAAACCATTTGTCATTCCCGAATGTTTTTATCGGGAAAGCGAAGCTTAATGTTCATAATATGGTTTTTCAAGCAGTTAGAACCAGATTATGAACATTAAACTTCGTTTTCCCGCTCAGAATCGTTGCGGGAATGACAAGATGGGGAGTCTTGCAATTACCTCGAAAGCAAGGAGGTAAAGATTATGCCAGGTGGAGATAGAACAGGTCCTGTGGGTAGGGGACCCCTGACGGGACGGGGTGCTGGTTTCTGCAACGGTTACGGAGTTTCGGGATATGCGAATCCCGGTTACAATGCGAGCGGTGCTTTTTTCGGGGGGCGCGGGCGGCGCAACCGCTTCTTCGCGACCGGCGTGCCGGGATGGCAGTCTTTTGCCGGAAATCCGCTTCCCGGCGGGATGTCCTTTTCCGCGCAACCGGAGACACCGCAGAATGAGTTGGATGTCTTAAAGGAACGGGCCCAATATCTGGAAAACGGGCTGAAAGAACTTCAGGCGCGCATGGAAGCTTTGACGTCGAGAAACAAAACCGAATAACCGTTTGGAGCGTCGGCAAAGGGCTATGTGCAACCCCCTTTCCTCCCCTTGCCGGCGCTTCTTTTTTCAGTAAAAGGAGTATGTATTGAAGATCGCCATTGCCAGCGGAAAAGGTGGGACGGGGAAAACGACGATTGCCGTCAATCTTGCCCTGACCATCGCATCTTTGGGTCAACCGGTCACCCTGCTCGATTGCGATGTCGAGGAGCCGAACTGCGGACTTTTTCTCAAGCCGGAAATCACCGGATCTCGCCCGGTGTCAATTCCCCAGCCAAAAGTGCTGGAGGAGCGGTGCAACGGTTGCGGCGTCTGCGCCGATGTTTGTGAATATCATGCGCTGAGCGTAATGGGGGGGCAAGTCCTTGTCTTTAGCGAACTCTGTCACGGCTGTGGCGCCTGTTCTCTGTTATGTCCGGAAAAGGCGATTGTCGAGGAGGAGCATCAAATCGGGTCGGTTGAAGAGGGCAGCAGCCACGGCATCCGTTTTGTTCAAGGACAGTTGAGTGTGGGCGAGGTGATGACCCCCGCCGTCATCCGCCAGGTGCGGGTGCAGGGTGAAACCACGGGCGTCTGCATCATCGATTCGCCGCCGGGAACGTCCTGTCCCGTTGTGGAGTCGGTCCGGGGGGCGGACTTTGTCCTACTGGTGACTGAGCCGACGCCCTTCGGCCTCCATGATCTGACGCTGGCGGTCGAAATGGTGCGGGCGCTTGCGAGACCCTTCGCCGTGGCCTTGAACCGCTGCGACGCTGGAGACGAAGGGGTCAGTTCCTATTGTGAACGTGAGAGGATTGAGATCCTGTTGTCCATTCCCGACGACCGGCGGATTGCGGAGAGCTATGCCCGGGGGGATATTGACCTTTCGAAACTGCCTGGGTACCGGGAGGTGCTCGATCGGTGTTACCGGCGCATCGGAACCCTGGTGAACGAAGGGCAGAACAGGATTGATCAGGGGAAGAGGGGGCGTATCGCATGAAAGAGGTTGTTGTGATCAGCGGCAAGGGCGGCACGGGAAAGACCACTCTGGTCGCGGCATTTGCCGCACTGGCCGAGCGGAAGATCCTGGTGGACTGCGACGTGGATGCAGCGGATCTGCATCTGGTGCTCAATCCGCGGATCGAGCGCCGGGAGGATTTCTCCGGGGGGAAAAAGGCCGCTATCCTGGAGGATCTGTGCACCGGATGCGGCAAATGTCAGGAGCTGTGCCGCTTCGATGCGGTGTCGTCCGTTGCCGGTCCCGATGGGCAAAACCGGTTTACGGTGGACCCGATTTCCTGCGAGGGTTGCGGACTTTGTGCGCGTCTCTGTCCGGCGGAGGCGATCCGTTTTGAACCGGTCGTCAGCGGGCAGTGGTTCGTATCGACGACGTCTTACGGGCCCATGGTCCATGCCCGACTCGGCATCGCCCAGGCCAACAGCGGGAAAATGGTCAGTCTGCTCCGCCGCGAGGCGCGAAGCATCGCGGAAAAAGATGGATTCAACCTGCTGATTGCCGACGGTTCGCCCGGCATTGGTTGTCCTGTAATCGCCTCCATCACCGGGGCAGATCTCGTGGTTGCGGTAACGGAACCGACCTGTTCCGGTCTTCACGATGTTCAGCGCGTCGTGGACCTGACCAGTCACTTCCGGATTCCCCTGATGCTCTGCATCAACAAATGGGACATTAACCCGGAAGTGGCCGACCGGATCGAGCGGGAAACCGCGCAGCGGGACGTCCGAATGGCCGGAAGAATTCGCTATGATCCGGCGGTTACGCGGTCACAGATCATGAAAACCACGATCGTGGAGTACACCGGTGGCGCCATTTCCGTCGACATCCGGACCGTTTGGAGAAATGTGGTCTATGCCCTCGGCTGATTTTATTCGGTCGTTAAACATAATGCCGTAAATAGATGCGGAATCAATATTGATGGCCGCGGGAAAAGGAGCGGCGGGAGAAAAGATGAAATCATATACGGATCATTCCGCCGTGCGTATGACTGAATATGTTTATGGACCGGTACCGTCTAAACGGCTGGGACGCTCTCTCGGCGTCGATCTGGCGCCCTTTAAGCGATGCACCTATGACTGCATCTATTGCCAATTGGGCAGGACCACCGACAAAACGGCTGAACTGAAAACCTACGCTACGTCAGAAGCGATTTGCTCCGAATTGGAGCGGAAGCTCTCTTTCGGGCCGCCGCCCGATTACATCAGCCTGGCAGGCTCCGGGGAACCGACGCTGAATGCCGGCATCGGTGAGTTGATTGACAAGATCAAGGGCATGACAAACATTCCCGTAGCCGTTCTTACCAATGGCTCCCTTTTGTGGCGGGATGAGGTCCGGACCGCTCTCATGGCCGCGGATCTCGTTCTTCCCTCTCTGGATGCGGGCGATGAAGAGATGTTCCAATACGTCAATCGTCCCCACAAGGGCATTTCCTTTGAAAGGATGATCACCGGCCTCATCGATTTTGTTCGCGTTTACCGGGGGGCTGTGTGGCTGGAGGTCTTCCTGCTCGCGGGCGTGACGGCAATCCCTGCGGAAATCAAGAAAATGGACGCGCTCCTCTGCAAAATCCGCCCGAAGCGGGTCCAATTGAATACCGTGACCCGTCCACCTGCCGAGGAATTTGCCTATGCCGTTTCCGAAGATCAAATGAAAGACTTAAAAAAGCTGTTTTCAGAAACGGTCGAGATTATCAGCCAAGGAGCTCCTGCCGAATCCCCCGATTTTCAGACCGGACAGTCGACGGCCGACATTCTTGCCTTGCTGAGAAGACGGCCGTGCACCCTTGAGGGCATTTCCGCCGGCCTCGCCATGCAGCCTGGAGAAGCATTGAAGCATTTGGACGCGCTCTTCCGGAAAGGTTTGGTGACCGTCGTTCCCAGGCATGACGGCATATTCTACAAGACGAATGGGAAATAATTTTCGCCTCATGACCCACCATCGTCCTTCTGTAGCAGCGGAAGGGTACATTGCTTTTATCCGGGCTTCTGAATGCCATCTATGCAACTTTCGTAAAGCTTTTGGACGATGGACGCATCGTTGTGGCGGACAACTATTTCAACAAGACCAGAACCAACATCACAAATGGCAGCAAAGGGGCCATCCTGTTCATCACGAAGGAGAAGAAATCGTATCAGGCCAAGGGAAACATCGAGTATTGCACCGATGGCCCGATCTATGAGGATATGCGGCAATGGGTGGATCAGAAACATCCCCGGATTGCCGCCGCGGTTTTGCGTGTCGATGAGCTGTATTCAGGGGCTGAAAAGCTGATCTGAGCGCATGAATAGAAGAAAGGATGATCGATGAGCCGTTCCTTGATCCGTCGGCAATTGCTTGATTGTGAGCCCTACGGCCCGGGATTGTCCATAGAAGAGATTGAAGAGCGGTATGGCCTTTCGTCCGTGATCAAGCTGGCCAGTAACGAAAACCCCCTTGGGGCGTCGCCAAAGTCACTCCAGGCCCTGGAAAAGCAGTTCACGGAGGTACACCGTTACCCTCGGGCAGGCAGCCCCCGGCTTCGTCAGGCCCTGGGCGCCTATCATGGGGTTCCCGCTGACCGGATCGTGGCGGGGAACGGTTCGGATGAGATCATCGATCTGCTCATCCGGGTGGCGGTGGAGCCGGGTCGAGAGCAGGTCCTGGCGTTTCAGCCCTGTTTCAACATCTACCGACTCCAATCAAAACTCTGTGGCGTGGCGTTCCGCCAGATTGCTTTGCGGGTTGATTTCACCTTTCCCCTGCAAGAGCTTCTTGGGGCGGTGAATGACGCCACGGCCATTGTATTTTTGACCACACCCGACAATCCTTCGGGGTTTGCCCCTCCTGTCGAAGAAGTGCTCGATTTGCACCGTCGCCTACCGAAGGATTGTCTGCTGGTCGTGGACGAAGCGTATATGGATTTTGCCGTACCCCAGGAGCGCTATTCCATTATGTCGCTGGCGGGCAGAGTCTCCAATCTTGTGGTCCTTCGTACATTTTCAAAGCTTTACGGGCTGGCCGGATTGCGTCTGGGTTACGGCGTCATGCCGGCAATACTGGCCGATACCCTGCTGCGGGTGAAACTCCCCTTCAGTGTGAATGTTCTGGCCGAGGCGGCCGGCATTGCGGCTCTGGACGATGATGCCTTTCGCAGCGATACCATCCGCACGGTGGTACAGGGACGGGAGACGTTGACCCATGCCCTGGGCGAAATGGGGTTCCTGGCGTACCCATCCCAGGCCAATTTCATCCTGGTGAAACCACCGATGGCGGCCTCTGACCTGTTTGAAAAACTCCTCAGACAAGGGATCATAATCCGGCCGTTGTCAAGCTACGGCTTGACGGATCACCTGCGGATCAGCATCGGAAATGCAGAGGAAAATCAGGCGTTGCTCAGGGCCATTCAGGACATCCTTGCACCATGACACATCAAATGTTCACTCGCTTTCATTCACGGACCTACATGCATGGGCAAAACGATCCTGGCAGGCGATCGGCTGAATCGGTAAGGTCGGTTTTTGATAGATAGTTGCCGTTCCCATACTGATTGCATTTCTGCGACACAATAGGGGGATACGGGTAGCAGATATGCTACCATATTCCTGCCTACCGAAACCCGCTCTTGTTATCCTTTCATATTAATTGAAGATTATCTATATTTACCAAAAAGTTTTTTCTGGCATGGATTATGATTATCCCCCTGTCGTTACAAGACGGTTCCGTCGCCGGCGCTGCATATTCAAACGACGTAGGTGATCGGCGGATCATTCATCATAAGACACTGTGGAGGCTGGAAGAAAAATGAATTGTGGCGAAGAAAAGAGCAGTTGCGACGCGGCCGGTGGGCAGGCAGACGATGAGAAACTCAAGATGTTTACGGAGGACGAGGCGCTTGTCCGTCGCCTCTCCAGGATTAAACACAAGATCCTGGTTCTGTCGGGAAAAGGCGGCGTGGGGAAAAGCACCGTTGCGGTGAATCTCGCCGAGGCCCTGGCCATGACAGGCTGGAAGACGGGCCTTCTGGACGTCGATTTTCACGGCCCCAGCGTTCCCACACTCCTGCACCTGAGGGGGGAACTTTTCAAAGCGGCGGAAGGAGGCGGGATGCTGCCCGTGGAAAGCAGCTATGGAATTAAAGTGGTTTCCCTCGGCTTTGCCCTCGGCAATTCGGATGAGGCGGTTATCTGGCGAGGCCCGATGAAAATGGGTGTCATTAAGCAACTCCTGACGGATGTGCAGTGGGGTGAACTGGACTATCTGATCGTCGATTTTCCGCCGGGAACGGGGGATGAACCCCTTTCCGTGGCGCAGCTCATTCCTGAAAGCGACGGCGCCGTGATCGTCACGACGCCCCAGGATCTCTCACTTCAGGACGTGCGGAAGTCCATCAATTTCTGCCGTCAGCTCAAGATTCCCGTTCTGGGGGTAATCGAAAACATGAGCGGGCTTCTGTGTCCGCACTGCGGGAAGATGATTGAGGTCTTCAAGAGCGGCGGCGGGGAAGCCATGGCTAAGAAGATGGGCGTGCCCTTCCTCGGCCGAATTCCGATTGATCCGCAGATCGTCGGGGGAGGCGATGAGGGAAAGCCCTTTGTTTATCATCACCGTGAGACCGGCTATGCCCAGGACTTCATCCGGGCGATCCAACCCGTTTTGCAGTTGCAGAAGCAAAGCAAACCCGAGACAGACCGAATTGCTCGGATGCCTCAATCTATCAAGGAGAAAGAAATGAAAACACTGAAAATCGCGATTCCCGTGGCGGCCGGGTCTCTGTGCCAGCATTTCGGCCATTGTGAGCAGTTCGCCCTGCTCGATGTGGATGCGGACAACAAAACCATCGTGAAAACGACTATGGTTGTCCCGCCGCCTCATGAACCGGGGCTTTTGCCCAAATGGCTACAGGAACAGGGGGCCGAGATCATCATCGCCGGCGGTATGGGATCGCAGGCGCAGAAATTGTTTGTCGGCCAGGGTATTAAGGTGGTTACCGGCGCCTTGTCAGAGGTCCCGGAAAAAGTGGTGAACGACTACCTGAACGGTGATCTGACCACCGGAGCCAATGCCTGCGATCACTGACAAGGAAGGCAGTCGGTATCCCATAGGCCTGGTTTCCCGAAGGATGTTTGGGCCGACGGGGCGGCTGCGGCGACAAACAAGCAGGCAGGAGGAAGCGATGGTGGATTATTGGAGCGGGAAGACCCCCTGCTGGGATTTTCTGGGGTGCACGGAGCAGATACATCTGCACTGCGCGGCCTATCGGCACCGGGAGCTGCCCTGCTGGGAGGTTGCCGGTACCCAGTGCCGGAAAATCCTCGATTTCGAGTGGGAATGTCGGGATTGCAAGGTGTTCAAGTTGTACAACCCTGGCGGTAAGAGGCTCTAAGATAATGCATTCAATGCAGAAAGTAGAGGTGTGTTCATGAGTAGAGGGAAAGGCGCCTTGCGCCATCCTGTTGGAAGGTCGTTGTATCTCTTGATGATTCTGCCGCTGGGACTCCTGCTTTTTTCCACGTCGGCCTTTTCCAAAATTGAAGAAAAAAGCCAATGCATCGCCTGCCACACGAATGCACGGAAACTTCTCGAAATTACGAGAATCATACGGCAAACCACTCCGAAGCCCCAAAAATCCCTGCTGACGAAAGGCGAGGGGTGAGGTGGCGCGTTGGCTCCGTTGGAGCCAAATGAAAAGATCTTTGTAGACGTCGATTTCCTGAACGACGATCCCCATGGAGGACTTGCCTGTACTTCATGCCATGGGGGCGATGCCTCTGACTCCGATTGGAAGACAGCGCACAAAGGGGTTGTAAGAGACCCTTCCTCTGCAAAACCCGATCTTGCCTGCGGAAAGTGCCATCAGGAGATTGCCTCGGCGGCCTCCAAGAGCCTTCATGTCACGCTGGCGCCCTACCGGGAGGTCCTGCGCGCCCGGATGGGCGCCCCAAGCCAGACCACCCTGACCAAGGTGAATGAGGCCTTCGACAACCACTGTTCCAGTTGCCATTCCAGTTGCGGGCAATGCCACATTAGCCGTCCCGATTCGGTTGAAGGCGGGTTCGTCAGCGGGCACTTTTTCAAAAAACGGCCGGACATGGAGGCCAACTGTACGGCCTGCCACGGCAGCAGGGTTCAAAATGAATATATGGGCAAAAACGAAGGTTTCCCTGCCGATATCCATTACACGAAGCTGAACATGAACTGCAACAAATGCCACGTTGCAAAGGAGATGCATGCCGCGGAGAGCCATGCAGCGAGTCGTTATCTGACCGATACGCATCAGAAATGCGAGAGCTGCCACAAGGAGACCGTTCTTGAAAAATCTTCCGAGATGCACGGCACGCACCTGAAGAAAGTGGCCTGCCAGGTTTGCCATTCCGTGGCCTACAAGAATTGCTACGGCTGTCATGTCGGAAAGGATCCGCAGGGCGTTCCCTACTATCAGGTCGACAAAACAGAGATGGGTTTCAAGATCGGGAAGAACATGCTGCAATCCAAGGATCGTCCCTATGCGTTCGCGCTCGTGCGGCACGTGCCGGCCAGTCCGAATCTCTTTGATGAGTATGTGAAAAATGCCTTTCCGGATTTTAACCGGGTGCCGACGTACAAGATGGCCACGCCGCACAACATACAGCGGAAGACCCCCCAAACGGTCTCCTGCAACCATTGCCATGGGAACAGAAAGGCCTTTTTGACAAAGGATGATGTCGCTCCCGAGGAACGGGAAGCGAATGCAAAGGTGGTGGTCGGTGATGATGAGATTCCACCGAAACAATAGGCAGCGACTGGTTGGAATCCTGCTTCCTCAGAAGCCGGATGGTCCGTGAATCGTTCAATAAAAAACCGAAGGAGGAAAGTGTTATGAAGAAGAGTTGGCGTATGTGGTCGAGGATGTTCATCGTTGCCGCCCTGGTGGTGTTCACAGGCTGTGCGACAACGCAATCCGTTCCGTTGACCTCCGCACAAATGGTAACGAATGCGAAAGCGGTGGTTCCTGAACTCACCATTGCCCAAACGAAAACGAACATCGACAAGGGTTTGTACAAAGTCATTCTGGATGTTCGCGACGCCAACGAATTTCGCGCCGGACATGTTCCCGGTGCGATCAATATCTCCAGGGGTTTGCTGGAATTTCAGATCACTGGAAAAGTTGCTGACAAATCCACCCCGATTTTGGTCTATTGCAAAACCGGTGGACGCGGGGCGCTCGCCGGTCAGACCCTTCAGGGTATGGGCTATACGAATGTTAGCAATATGGATGGCGGCTGGGTCGGATGGGAAAAGGCGGGCTATCCGGTAGAATGATTTTCTGATCCGTCTGCGATGCAGGCCATGGCTGCGTTGCGCAATTTTTCCGGGGTCAAGGCTGGGGTAAAGGTAACCCCAGCCGCCCCTGTGTCAAAAATCCGAATGTGCCATCGCCGGTGCAATTGCCATCACCCTGCGATTGGGGTATAGTCGCCCGCAGGGACCCGGTCGCACCGGCGATGAGCGGGACCCAATAACCATGCAAAGGGGAACGGTCAGGTATGTCGGAAAAACAGTTGGTATTTAAAGTATCCGATGTCAAAGGAAAAATCGCGCACGGCGCGCCGCCACGGTCAGGATTCTGATCGATGAGATCGGCTGCGGGGCGAAGAACTTCTCGCTTCTGGTCAACACGATGCGGACCGGGCTGCACTGCAACGTCACCGGCACCGGCCACGCCACCAGGAGGAGCATTGCATGTTCGGCCTTTCGGGAAGCGGCGGCATATCGGTGGACATGGTCAAGCACACTGTCGAACCCAACACGGCCGTGTTTATCCCCGCGGGCGCGATGCACTATGTCTGGGCCAACGAAGGGGAGGACTTTACCTATATTATCGTCTATTAGACAGAGGCAATTGCAAAACCATTTGTCATTACCGAAAGCGAAGCTTAATGTTCATAATGTCCCGCTCAGAATCGTTGCGGGAATGACAAGAATGGGGAGTTTTGCAATTACCGCTTAAGTTAGGTAAATTACGGAATCATCCTTCAAACCGAAGTCAATAATCTGATATTGAAGCGGGAACTTACGACTTGTAAATAAAAAATTGATTATTATCAACCGCATGTAAGTGGAGGCCTGAGAAACTGCGGTCGTTACGCTGACGATGGAGATTGCCCGGGGCCAGCCAAAGGGCCTGTCCACAAATAACCTGGGCAAGATTGCGCTCAGATTTGGGTTGGATTTGGTTGCGGCGATTGAACAAAACCGCAGACATAGCAGCGCTACGTTGAGGATTTTGTGATTGAGCCACAGCCAAAGATGGCCCAAAGATGAGATGCAAGATGTTCAGGTTATTTGTGGACAGGCACAAAGACGGGGGCACTGTCACTCGAGCGCCACAACGGCGTCCACCGTCAACTCGTACTCCTCGTTCTCGTTGAGGTCGTGCACACGGACCTTCTCGACCTCAAACTCGCCGAGGACCGCGAGCAACTGGGACTCGTAGAGAACCTTGACATCCGATCGCTTGAGAGGCGCCCGGAAGTCGTCTTTGGCCTCAGGCTTCTTGTAGGGACTCATGAATACTACGCGCCCAGTGTGCTCCGTTAGAGCGAGCGCGAGCTTGACTGACCTCTCGCCGCGATCGAGAACAAGTACACGGCGGTCTTTAAGCTCGTCAGGGTTGGGTTCCTGCCGATAGACGCCCTTGCCCACAAGGGCGTCGAACCCTTCCACGATTGTCGGCGGCAGCTCGCACGACTGCCTGACCGTGCCGGGCGCGGGCGCCTCCGGCTTCTCACCGCGCCGGCCCTCGCGCCATGACTTGATGGCCTCGTGAAGCGCATCGGCAGCCAGGTTGGAGCAATGCATCTTGATAGGGGGGAGTCCGTCGAGCGCGTCCGCCACGTTGCCGCGCGAAACCTGCATCGCCTCATCGAGGGTCATTCCCCGGACGAGTTCCGTGGTCATGCTCGACGTGGCCACAGCCGAGCCGCAGCCGAAAGTCTGAAACTTGATGTCTGCAATGCGGTCATCCTTAACTCGGATGTACATGTACATCAGGTCGCCGCATACGGGATTGCCCACCTTCCCCACCGCAACGTCGGGACCCTCCAGAGTGCCAACATTGCGGGGATTGCGGAAGTGGTCGAGCGTTTTTTCTGAGTACTGTGTTGACTTCATTTTAGTTTCCCCCCTTGAGCTTCTTATCCATATCGTAGAGCGGCGAAAGCGCCCGCAACCTCCCGACGACGCCCGGCAGCGTCTCGAGCACGCGCTCGACATCCTCGGGCTTGCTCCAGCGCCCGAAGGTAAACTCGAGCGAACCGTGCGCCTCCTCGTGCAACAGCCCGCAGGAGAGCAGCGTGTGCGAAGGTTCCAGCGTCTTGGAAGAGCAGGCCGAGCCTGTTGAGACGGAAACGCCCTTGTCCTTGAGGGACAGGAGCAGCGACTCGCCCTCGACCGCCTCGAACCGGAAGTGGGCGTTATTGGGCAACCTCTCCGTCGGGTGCCCGTTTAAGTAAGAATCCGGAATGGCCGCGAGCACTTCCTTGATAAGTCTGTCACGGAGCGGCAGCATCCGCGCCACGTCGTCGGCCATCTCGCGTGTCATGATATCCGCGGCCTCGGCCATCCCCACGATGGCGGGCATGTTCTCGCCGCCCGAGCGAAGGCCGCGCTCCTGGCCGCCGCCGATGATGACGGGCGCAACATTCACACCCTTGCGAATATAGAGCGCGCCCATACCCTTGGGGCCGTAGATGTCGTTGGAGGAAAGCGTCAGCAGATCGACGCCAACCTCGCGCATATCGATCGGCACAAGGCCCTCGGCCGCGACCGCATCCACATGCAGCGCGATGCCTGATCCCTTGAGCATGGCGGCAATTTCCCCGATGGGCTGGATGGTGCCGATCTCGCTGCTTGCCCACCCCACGGAGACCAGCAAAGTCTCATCCTTGAGGCGCGCCCGAAGCTTCGCCGGGCTCACGCGCCCAAACTGGTCAACCGGGACCCGGGTAACCTTGAAACCCTGTTTCTCAAGTGCCTTGGCAAGGTTGTGCACGGAGATGTGTTCTACCTCGGCGATAACTACGTGGTCGCCCTTGCGGCGGTTGCGGGCGGCATAACCCAAAAGCGCGAGGTTATTTGATTCGGTCGCGCCCCCCGTGAAGATAATCTCGTCCTTCTCGGCGCCAATGAACCGGGCAACGCACTCGCGTGAGCGCTCGAGCGCCTCCGTCGCCTCATCTCCATCCAGGTGCAGCGAATTCGGGTTCCCGAACCGCTCGGTGAACCACGGCAGCATGGCCTGGACGACCCGGGGGTCAACAGGCTTCGAGGACTGGTAGTCCAGATAAACGTATGCCGGCATTAAACTTTTCTCCCTATCACTCCGAAGCGGCTTAGAACCACATGACACCCGTAGGGGCGGTTCGAGAACCCCCCTACTTAGAACCACATGGCGGCATCCGCATCCAGCGCCAGATCGTTCAGCGTCCCCGCCCCCACAACCTTTGCGCCCTGGATGAGTTCAACCTTGTCCCAGCCGAGCATCTGCTTGGAGGCCTCGCATACAAGGACTTCGACGCCCATCTGCATCGTCTTGTCGAGCATCTCCTTCACTGTGGGGAACGACCCCATCTTGATGGCCTCGGCAGCGCCTGGCCTCATTATCTTTATCCCCATGCCAAGATAGTAAACCTTGGCCTTCAAGCCCATCGCCACCGCGGTCTGGGCCAGCACCAGGGGCGAGTACTGCCGCTCGGGCGCATCCGTTGTCTGCACATACAGAATAAATTTTTCGTCAGCCATCTCTTTTCGCTCCTTATATTCAATCTGAAAACCGCTCAAAGGTCACTTCAAGCGTTTTATGAGAAAGCGCATATGGTCGTCATACTTTTCGAAACTTACGACCTCGTGGCCCGTGCGCTTGGCAAACCGCTTGAGATCCTCTTCTGCCGCGGGGTCGTCGGTGACGACCTCCAGCACCTGCCCCACATCGATCTGGTCGATGTTGGTCCGTGTCTGCAAGAGCGGCTCCGGGCAATAGAGTCCTATGCAATCCAATGTCTGATCAGGTTTGATATCGTTCGCCACTCCCCTGTCCTCCCCAAATGCTAATTTTATAACGCCTTGCTTTTACTATGGTTAGAATATAGGGACGCTGTTTTTGCTTGTCAAGGTATATTTTAAGCTGAATACTTTCCACTTGCGTTCGAAATAAATGTTCAATATGGGTTCGTCGTGAAGCTGATGAGACCAACCCTGGGGATTTACAGAATCTATCCAGTGGTGGATTTCCTTCTGGCAGTCTTCTGCGTAGGAATGGCGTCCGACAATCCCCAGAGCGAATTCTATGGTGTCCATCTGCCGCGAGTTCTTGCTGTGCAGTCCCAGTCCTATGTAGGTGATCCCGGCATAGGGCCGGTCGTCCGGGATCAGTTCGCTTTGCTCCTTGTCCGCCGGCGTGTAGATGTTCTGTCCCAGGGAGACGGAAACCGAGCGCTGCTCCCCCTCATCGTTCACGAAAGGCAGGCCTTCAATGAAGCGGCGCATCCACAAGGGCAGACCGGCCATCTCCCGGTAATTTGCAAGATCCTGGGAAATCCAGGAGAGCTTCGTCCCATGCGTGTAATAACGGTCGTTGTTGTCGAAACTAAAAAGGTCGTTTTCCAGATAGAGGGTCAGGGTGTCCGATCGCCCGGCCTCTCCTTCTCCGGCAAGCGCCGGCCTTGGCGGAAAACAGATGAGGAAAAGGACAGCCGTCAGAATAAACTTCTGTTTTATTTTCCAAAAATCTTTCATGGCAAATCAGATGAATCCTCGGTGTTTTTTCGGGGTGAACCGGGGATGGCAAGATCGTTATTTTTTCCCTCCCGATCGGTCTTCTTCTTTTTTAACCAGCGAGGCAAAGGTTATTATTGTAGAACCATGCCTGCTTCTTATCTTATCCATAGCCCTGTCTATCAGATCGTTTTTATAGCTCTTTGGCTTTTCTTCAACTTGATCAAAAAGCGACAACTGCACCGAAGGGCATTCTTCATTAAATCCCGAGAGGCTGATTCCGATTAATCTTACCGGGCGGCGACTGCTCCAGTTTTGCTCAAGCAGGCGGCACCCTGCCTGGTATATTTCCCTGGTGGCGTAAGTTGCAGAAACGGCTGTCTGCCTGCTAACGACATTAAAATCAGAATACTTCAACGTAATCTGGATTGTCCGACCCTTTTTGTCATGTTTCCTCGCATCCCGGCCCACATCGTCAGCAAGGTTCATCAGAACAAGTTTTGCCTGTTCAATGTCGGAAATATCTTCCGGCAATGTTGTTGAGCGGCCGATTGACTTCATCTCATCGGCCTGACGAGGGAGAACAGGAGAATTGTCAATCCCCTGGGCGTGCAGATATATATCCTTGCCAACTTTTCCTAAAGCTTTGACGAGGAGGTTCATATCAGCCCCCGCAACCGCGCCTATCGTTCGCATTCCCACCCTGTTCAACTTCTCGGCGGTTTTACTGCCCACGCCGTACATCTCTTTTACCGGAAGCGGCCAGAGCTTTGTGGGGATATCGTTCTCCCATATTTCCGTGATTCCCAAGGGCTTTTTCATTTCGGCCGCCATTTTTGCAAGAAACTTGTTTTCAGCGATGCCGATTGAGCACCACAGCCCGAGTCGGTCCTTGATTTCCGCCATTATCCGGCGAGCGGCCTCCAAAGGTTCGCCAAAAAGTCCCTCGCACCCGGTCATATCAAGCCATCCCTCATCGATGCTGTTCTGCTCCATAACCGGCGTATAATTCAACAGCAGGCTCATGACCTCGTTTGATTTTTCCTCATAGAAATGGTGATCGGGAGGCGTCAGCATGATTTTCGGACAAAGCTTCAGGGCCTCGTGCAGCACCATGGCCGTCTTGACGCCACATGCCCTTGCTTCATAGTTCGCCGCCAGAATGATCCCCCTGCGTTTTTCCGGATCGCCGGCCACAGCAGCGGGGTTGCCAACGAGCGAAGGATTCCTCGTCATTTCGCAACTTATGAAAAATGCATTCATATCGACAAGAAAGATAACTCTGCGCGTGTTACACCTCTTGCAGCAAATTTATGAGTTAGATCATGAACGAGGGACAAGGAAACCAACCACGAAGTTTATGGGAAACTAAAGCAGGAAATCATCTCTGGCAAGAATGAACAGGCGCTGTATATAGGTGCAAAATCAAATGCTGCCCTCGCCAATGGCCCTGTACCTTCAATAATATCGCTGCCAATTTGATATTGGGAAGGATCGCCTTTAGCTGCTTCCTGCGCCCACGGCGGACATTGGGACTACCGCAAAATTATTCAAAAAGCTTAGTGCTTAAGTATTTTTCGCCCCTGTCGGGAAAGAGGGTAACAATATTTATTTTTTTGCCTGGTGAGCGCTTAACTTTTTTAGCCACCTCCAATGTAGCCACCATTGCCGCGCCGCTGGACATGCCGACAAAGATGCCTTCCTGCTTGATTATTTCCCGCGCCATCGCAAAGGCCGCCTCGGTTTCAACCTGGATTATCTGATCGAGTTTTGCTTTGTCGTAGATTGCCGGGACAATCGCCTCCTCCATATTTTTCAAGCCCTGGATATAATGGCCGAGCGTCGGCTCGGCGCTGACAATCTTCACGCCCGGACTGCAGAATTTTCGCAATCCCGCGCCAACGCCCATCAACGTCCCGGATGTGCCGATTGACGCCACAAAATAATCAACCTGCCCGTCTAACTGATCATGAATCTCCTGGGCGGTGGTTTCGTAGTGGGCGGCCTTGTTGTACTCATTGGAAAACTGATCCGGCATGAAATATTTTTTGGGATATTGTTTAACCAATTCCCGTGCTTTTAAAATGGCGCCGTCGGTGCCCTTCTTCCCCGGCGTCAATGTTATTGTCGCCCCGAAGGCCGCAATCATCTTGCGCCGCTCCACCGAAACCGCATCGCTCATCACAATTTCCACCTGATAGCCCTTGATGGCGCCGATCATGGCAATGGCAATTCCCGTGTTGCCGCTGGTTGGTTCAATAATGATTTTCTCCTTTGTCAACTCGCCGCTTTTTTCCGCCTGTTCAATCATCCGTAAGGCGATCCGGTCTTTAACGCTGCCGCCGGGGTTTACTCCTTCTATCTTAGCATAAATATTTACACTTTTAGGATTGGGATTTAATCTGTTGATGGTAACAAGCGGCGTCTTGCCAATGGTTTCCAGAATATTTTTATGCATAATTTATCTAACCCTTTGTAATTTTGAGGGACAGCCCATAAACCTCCGGCAAATGACCGGCACATCCGGATAAATTACCCAATAAATCAGTGCTAAGGGCCACCCCCTCACAAGCTCGCAGCCTCTCGCGTAACTGTTAAACAATATAAAATTAGATAACACCAGTCAATCTTATTTTTTCCCCCAAGCATTAAATCATTACATAGCGGGCCCCGATGATCAAGCTCACCCTCTTCCATAAGGTTGATAATATGGCGAATCCCGGCGTTGATAAGCCCCTCCATTTTGGCGCTCTTTTGAGCAGGATATTTGGATTCGGTGAAGAAACGTGCCAGAAGTTGGCCGGGAATGACCCAGTCGCTGTGATCTAAGGGGATACTGATTAATGCCATCTCCTCATTGAGGGTTCTCTCCTCGTTTCTAATGAATCCATTGAAAGTTAAGGGGTGTTGTTGTCCATTTTGAAAGAGATTTACTGTATTGCAGTAAATGGCCTTCAGGCGTAACTTCAAGATAGACTCTGGCGCCTCCGAATACCTGGCACATCCCGGCGTCCACATCAATAAGCTTCAATCCCTGCGCTGTCTTCACCCCGTTCTTCCTTGTCGGCGTATGGCCGAATATCTGAGTAATTACAGATGCTTCCGTAGAGTGGCTAATAGACGAAAAGTCGCACCAGAATATGCCTCCCGCCGGATCAGGTCCTCCCCGGTCGGCGCCAACATGAAAGATCGGGTGTCGATTGAGATCGTTCTTCTCTACGGCCTCCTTGAAAATTCTGTTGATATGATCCGACAGCAGGAAAAGATTAATTTCCCTGGTCTTTAATTTCGGTCTTGCAGCGTTCATTTCATCCACAAGAAATTCTCTTATGGCCGATCTCAGGCCAGCATGAGTATAAAGTCTCTCGCCATCGGTATATGAGGCCCTAACATCGCCTCTTGCAATTTCCTCCTTCAGTTCACCCGCCAGGGACCCTGGATCGTTGAAATTTGCGTAATAAAAAATGTCTTGAACAAGCATAAGTTCATGATTGCCGCAGAGGCGTATAACCTCACCTTTGGCATCGGTGGCTTCTTTTTGGAGTTTCCTTAACAAATCAACGGCTTCTATAGAGTAAGGCCCTCGGTCTATCACATCGCCCGTTTGTATTAAAATGTCATCGCCGCCGCTCCAATTGGCTTTGCTGTCAATCAGTCCCGCATTTCTAAGAATTCCCCTGAATCCCTCCAGCTCTCCGTGTACATCTCCAATGACAATACGCCTTTTTTGCTTTGCTGATTCCATTCTAAACACCTTATTCCTGATACTACATAGCATTGGCCCTCATGGTGCGGTATCAACCTCCTTCTGAAACCGGGGTCACCCCCGCCCCATGCTAAAGATTTGATAATCTGTAGAAAATGTACCAGAGAATCACAGCGTTGACAACAGCATTCTACTCCCATTTCTGAAAATCATCGACCACTCCGATTTAGCTAAGTGGCAACAATATCCAGCTTTTCGATGCCAACATTCCCTTGACACACAAAGCCCTTCTACGTATACTCAAGACGCCTAAAAGCAAATTCTTATGCGTCAATATTTGCTTAGGAAGGTGTGGGCTTGGCAAGGAACGATAAGGCGTTTTTGATTTACGGAAGCGGTTGCGGCGGTTTTCCCCATTTCCGCCCTAAATTGGGGCGGTAAACGATCTTTGAGAAAGGAGCGCTGTATGCAACAAACTGCGGAGACAAGAATCCAGGACACCACAGCGAACCCGGCACCTCTCGGTCTTATTTCCTTTGGCATGACCACGGTACTCCTAAATTTCCACAACGCCGGCTTTTACGACCTTAACACGATGATTCTGGCAATGGGGGTCTTCTACGGCGGGGTCGCCCAAGTCATCGCCGGGATTATGGAGTGGAAGAAAAATAACACCTTCGGCGCGACGGCTTTTTGTTCATTCGGCCTGTTCTGGCTCACACTGGTTGCCCTGCTGGTCTTCCCCACGATGGGCTGGGGCAAGGCGGCGGAACCGGGTGCGATGGTGGCCTACCTGACGGTATGGGGGATTTTCACGTTCGTGATGTTCTTCGCCACTTTGAAACTCAATCGGGGATTGCAGTTCATTTTCCTATCGCTTACGATCCTATTCTGGCTGCTGGCATTGGGCGATGCCACCGGCATGGTGGGCATTACACGGCTTGCAGGATGGGAAGGATTAATCTGCGGCGCTTCCGCAATCTACACCGGCCTTGCCCAAGTGCTCAATGAGTACTATGGAAAAGTGGTCTGGCCCATCGGTCCCGTGAACAAGTAAGGTCATCCGAAAAATCCGGTTTTAAATCGGTGCAGATCGCGGGGATTATTGTTTCCCACTTTTCCCCAAGAGGGGTGCTGATATTGAGCGCCCGGTTCTGTTTGGGGCCGGAAAGTCGTTCGCCATCAAGAAGTAAAACCGGTTTATCCGCAAGGTTTATGACCCTCAATTCCGGCACTTTTCTACCTTCGGTTACTTCCGTAACGGTGGGAAGTTGGAATTATATCGTCTCCAATGTTTTTACCGGGAATGGGAAGAGGGATTTTAAAAAAACGGGAGTCCGAGATGGATTACATCAAGATCAGATTTGTCGATAACCAGGAGGGCGCCGAGCATAACCTCTTCAGAACAGTCGAAGAGATGCTCAACCATGCCCAGCCGAGATTCGCATTTTCCAAGCAAAGGTGGCGGCCCCACGTGGACATCTATGAAACCAGCGAAGAGATAGTTGTCATCGCCGAAATCGCCGGCATTCAAAGCGAGGGTATCGATTTGGAGATATCCCCCCGCTCTCTCAAGATATCGGGAAAGCGAAGCTTAATGTTCACAAAGCGAAGCTTAATGCTTATTAATCGCGAGACTCTCCCGGAAAAGGACAGCGGCTGTTACTGCCTTGCCGAAATACCCTCCGGCCATTTCGACCGGACCGTTGCCCTGCCCGCTCCGATCGACGCGTCAACGACCCAAACAGTTTACAAAGACGGCCTTCTGAAAATCAGCCTGAAAAAAAGATCCCCAGCGGCAGACAGCAAGATAACCGTAACAGTTCAGGGGGAGAGGCCGTAGAACGGCCGTCTGCTGCCTGAACAACCTGAACAGTAAAGAGAGGCGCCAATGTCCCAAAAACAACCGGAGGAGTTAAAGATCGCCGGCATCCCGGAGATACTTCCCATATTGCCCATGTCCGGCGTCTTTGTTTTTCCGAAAATGCTCATCCCGCTGGAGATCGCCGGGGATTCGGCAACCAGTCTGATCGATGAGGCGATGACCGGCAGCCGGATGATCGGCATGATCATGGTTAGAAAAACGGACGAGAATCTCGAACTTCCCAACAAAAAAGAATATTTTTACGATACGGGAACGAGTGTCTCCATACTCAAGATGGCCAAGACCGCCGACAGCAAGACCCAGCTCCTACTGCAGGGAGTCGGCCGGTTCCGTCTGACCGAAATGCTGGAGGGCAAACCGTATCTGCACGGACGCATCGAGGTCCTCGAAGATTCGGGAACCAAAGACCTCGAGGTCGAGGCCCTGATGGTTAATCTCGTCAGCCTCTTTGACCGGATCGTTAAACTGTCGCCCCTGCTGCCCCAGGAGTTCGGAACAATGGCGAAAGCGATTGCCGAGCCGGGCGTTCTTGCCGACGTAATCGCCTCCGTCATCAATGTTTCCATCGAGGAAAAACAAAAGATACTCGACATTCTGGATGTAAAGGGGAGGCTGCGCGAAGTAACGCGGTTAGTCAACCACCAAGTGGAGATCCTTGAGCTGGGCAACAAGATCCAGAACGAGGTAAAGGGCGACATGGACAAAAGCCAGCGGGAGTATTTCCTCCGCCAGCAGTTGGGCGCCATCCGCAAGGAACTCGGAGAAACCGACGACGAGAAGGTCGAGGTTGAAGAATATCGAGCCAAAATAGAAAAAAAGCACCTTCCGGAAGAGGCGAAAAAGGAGGCGGAGCGCGAACTCGCCCGCCTGACCCGGATGCACCCCTCCTCGGCGGAATACACGGTATCGGCTACATATCTGGACTGGATCACCGAGCTTCCCTGGAATGAGCACACCGAAGACAACAGCGACATCAAGGCCTCCCGACGGATTCTCGACGAGGACCATTACGGGCTGGAAAAGGCGAAAAAGAGAATAATCGAGTACCTTGCCGTCCGCAAGCTGAAGCCGGATACGAAAGGGCCGATTCTTTGCTTCGCCGGTCCCCCCGGAACAGGAAAGACGTCTCTTGGTCATTCCATAGGCCGCGCCCTGGGCCGCAAATTCATCCGCATCTCCCTCGGCGGCATGCATGACGAGGCGGAGATACGCGGCCACCGGCGCACCTATGTGGGGGCGCTTCCCGGTCGGGTCATTCAGGGAATCAGGCAGGCGCAGTCCAATAACCCCGTCTTCATGCTCGACGAGATCGACAAGGTCGGAAATGACTTCCGAGGCGATCCCTCCTCCGCGCTGCTGGAGGTTCTTGACCCGGAGCAGAACTTTTCCTTCACCGATCACTACCTGAACGTCCCTTTCGATTTGTCGCATGTGATGTTCATCGCAACGGCCAATATGCTGGAGACGATCCCGCCGGCCCTGCGCGACCGCTTGGAGGTTATCGAACTGCCCGGCTATACGATAGACGAAAAAATAAGAATCGCCGAGCGCTACCTGATCCCGCGGCAGAGGGAGGCCAATGGTTTGCAACCGGAACAGATCCGGATCACGAGAGGCGCGGTAACCAACATTATAACCGGCTATACGCGGGAAGCGGGGCTCAGGAATGTGGAAAGGGAGATCGCCGCCATCTGCCGGGGCGTGGCCAGCCGGATTGCCGAGGGCAAAACGGAAAAGACAACCGTTACGGCGGGCGATCTGCACAAATTCCTCGGCCCGGTGCGAATAAACGGAGAGGCCGCACTGCGGACAGCTAAACCGGGGGTCGTCATGGGGCTCGCTTGGACACCCTCCGGCGGGGATGTGCTCTTCGTGGAGGCAACGGCAATGAAGGGCAAGGGCGGACTGACCCTGACCGGACAATTGGGCGACGTGATGAAGGAATCAGCAACCGCGGCGCTGAGTTTTATCCGCTCCAACGCAGAGGCGATCGGGGTCTCGGATAATTACTTTTCCGAGAGGGATATCCATATCCATGTCCCCTCCGGGGCTACCCCAAAAGACGGGCCCTCTGCCGGGGTTACAATGATGACGGCCCTGACCTCACTGGCAACGGATCGCCCCGTCAAAAAAAATCTCGCGATGACCGGAGAAATCACCCTCCGGGGAACCGTTCTGCCGATTGGAGGGATTAAGGAAAAGGTTCTTGCCGCCCACCGGGCCGGCGTAAAGACCATCATCATGCCCAAATGGAACAGGAAGGATTTGGAGGATATTCCCGCCAAGGTGCGCCGGGATATAACCTTTCATTTCGTGGACGACATGCTGGAGGTTCTACGCATCGCCCTGGAAAAGGCGCCTGAAAAATCCGGCAAGTAGGGGCAATTCATGAATTGCCCCTACTTGATGTCCATAACATGGAGGGAAAGCGAATGGGGATTGTAATCCCGTATCACATCATCCTGGCCTCGGCCTCGCCTCGCCGCATAGAGCTGCTGAAGCTTGCGGGGCTCTCTTTTGACGTCATCCCCGCCGATATCGAAGAGGCCCCCCGCCCGGAAGAGGCGCCGGATCAGCATGTATTGCGGCTCGCCGCCGAAAAGGCCCTGTTTGTCGCTGCCGAAAAGCCGGATTGTCTCGTTATCGGCGCCGATACGATCGTCTTTCTCGACGGGGAAATTCTCGGAAAACCTGCCAACCGGGAAGAGGCGCAAAAAACCCTTGCCAAATTAAGCGGCCAAACTCACGAGGTGTTCACCGGCTTTTTCATAGCGCAGATTGATCGGGGGATAAGGATTTTCGAGGCAGTGCGTTCAGCGGTAACCTTCCGGGAAATAACCCCGGACGAGATCTCCTGGTACGCAGGCACGCCGGAGCCGTATGACAAGGCCGGCGCCTACGCCGCCCAGGGAATAAGCGCCTCGTTCATCAGGAAAATAAACGGTTCCTATACAAATGTTATCGGGTTGCCCCTGTGTGAGGTTGTCGAAAAGCTGAAAACGGTCGGGGCAATTGATTTTTCACAGGACAGTTGAACGGATCGTAAGGTTTTCATGGAAAAACAGCGATGAGCGTCAAGGAAAATATCAGGCAGATCAGGGCGGTAATTGCGGATGCGGCGACGAGAAGCGGCCGCTCCCCCTCCTCGGTACGCCTGATGGCGGTAACGAAAATGGTCGATGACGAGGGGATTATCGAAGCAATCAAGGCCGGCGTTGATATAATCGGCGAAAACTACCTTCAGGAGGCAAAACGCAAAATCGCCTCCCTTGGCAAGTCGTTGGAATGGCACATGATCGGGCATCTGCAGACGAACAAGGCCCGTTTCGCGACAGGCCTCTTCGAGATGATTCATTCGGTTGACCGGATAGAGCTGGCCCGTGAGCTCAACCGGCGCACCGCAGTGGCCGGTTTGACCATGAAGATACTGATCGAGGTGAACGTCGCCGGAGAGGCGACAAAAAGCGGGGCGCCCTTCGCGCAGGCGAGCACCCTCGTCCACGCCGTCGCTGCCCTGCCCAATCTTTCGATCCAGGGACTTATGGCAATGCCCCCCTATTGCGACGATCCGGAGGAGGCAAGACCATTTTTCCGCAAACTTCGCGGATTGCGAGAGGAAATAGAAGCAGAGAAAATACCCCGGGTGGAAATGAAGGAGCTCTCCATGGGAATGAGCGGTGATTACGCCGTCGCGATCGAGGAAGGAGCAACGATCGTGCGGCTCGGCCGGGCTATCTTTGGGGAACGTCCCCCACGACAACCAAAATAAGGAGAATGAGAAATGAATAAAAAAGCTTTCTACACAATCAGTTATGGCATTTACATAGTCGCTTCCGGGAAGGACGGGAAATTCAACGGCCAGATCGCCAATACCGTTTTTCAGGTCACCTCGGAGCCCGCCACCATTGCGGTAAGCATCAATAAGCAAAATTACACCCACGAGCTAATCACTGCCAGCGGCAAATTCACCGTTTCGGCGCTTGACGAGGAAGCGCCAATGACAATGATCGGTCGTTTCGGCTTCAAGTCCGGCAAAGAGATAGATAAATTTGAGGGCATCGGGATAAAAACCGGTGCAACCGGCATCCCTATCGTCACCGAACATGCCGTTGCCTTTATTGAGGCCGAGGTAATAGGCTCAATGGACTGCGGCACCCACACTATTTTTCTCGGCAATGTGATCGAGTCAGATGTACTCAATAGCGCGGCGCCGATGACCTACGCCTATTACCAGAAAATCAAGGGTGGCAAGGCCCCCAAAACCGCGCCCACCTATCAGGCGCCCTGACCGTGCAACCGGCAATGCTTAACAGAGATGACTTTCTGGAATTGACTTTCGGGAAAATAGCCGGCGGGAAGATTAATTTCTTGACATGAACGGATTAGACAGATATTTTGCGGGCATGGGTGATTACCCTAACACCTATAATTAGTTGACCACGCTATCGCTACGTTGACCTTCCCCGATTACGGGGGGTAAAGGGGTGTAGCGGTTGGTCTTAATTTTAATGGGCAACAAGAGGAGAATTGCATGTTGATTCGCTGTTGGGGCGCCAGAGGTTCCGTACCTGTTTCGGGAAGTGATTATGTCCGGTATGGAGGAGACACCGCCTGCATTGAGGTGAGGACAAAGCAGGGCAGCATCGTCATCATCGACGCCGGAACGGGCATCAGGAGGCTGGGAAATCTCCTGCTGTCCGAAAAGAAGCATACTTACACGATGATTTTTACCCACGTCCACTGGGATCACATCATTGGTTTTCCTTTTTTCAAACCAATTTTCCAAAGGAAAGTAAAGATCTCCATCTTAGGTTGTCCTTTTCAAATCCCCGCCTTCCGGGAGACTCTTGCCACAATTATGAATGAGCCATATTTCCCAGTAAATATCGAAAATATAAAGGCAAAAGTAGATTTTACCAATTTTTGTCGAGGAAAAATCCAGATAGACGGCATGACTATAACCGCCATCCCGCTGAGCCATCCCAATGGCGGTTTGGGATTCCGTTTCGAGGAAGATGGCCGCTCTTTTGTCTATCTCACGGACAACGAACTCGGCTATCATCATCCGGGAGGTATGAAATACGCTGATTACGCAGCCTTTTCCAAAGATGCGGACATCCTCGTCCACGATGCCGAATACCTCCCCGCGGAATACGCGACAACAAGGAAGTGGGGACATTCCACTTATACGGACGCAGTGAGACTCGCGCTTGATGCCGGGGCGGCCAGTCTGGGTTTGTTCCATCACAACCAGGACAGAAAAGACGACGATGTGGACATGATTGTCGAAGATTGCCAAAAAATGGTTGATGGAAAGAATATTCGCTGCTTCGCGGTGAACCAGTATATGGAGATTAGTCTGGCAAAAGAAGATAAAAGGATCAGCTCTTGAGGGCGGATGGAAACTTTGGAACTTTGCCAGCTCCGATAGTCGATTTCCATACCCATCTTTTCCCGGACCGCCTTTCCGACGCAATTCGCCGTCAGTTTGTTGTGGATTACGGCTGGAGCGTCCTGCATGACCTGTACTGGCGCGAAACCGTTGAGTATCTCTGGGAGCATGGCGTCGGCCCAATCATTTATTCCAACTACGCCCACAAAAAGGGCGTTGCCCGCGGTCTGAACGACTGGAATGTAAATATCCTCGAAAAAGTGGATGATGTTTACTGCTTCGCCGCCTGCCACCCGGAAGATGACGACGGATTGGCAATGGCCGCTGAGCTGCTGTCCCATCCGCGGATAATCGGGTTCAAGCTCCAACTGCTCGTGCAGCGCTTCTTCCCCGATGATGAGCGCCTCTTCCCGCTGTATGAGCTGGTCATGGAAAGGAAAAAACGCCTGCTTTTCCACGTCGGAACCGGCCCGGTCGGCAACGAGTTTGTCGGCATTGCCCCTTTCCGGAGGCTGCTGGCCCGTTATCCGGAGCTGCCGGCGAATATCGCCCACATGGGGGGGCTCGAATACGCTCAATTCGGGGCGCTCTTAGACGACCACCCGGCTCTTTATCTGGATACAGCCTTCTCTTTTCTGGCCGGGGCCGGGTTAATGTTTGATCTCGGCAATGATTTTCTTGAAACCCATAAGGAGCGGATTCTCTACGGCTCGGATTTCCCGAATGTGATTCTGCCGCGGGAGGAAGAGATCAACACGCTTTTGGGCCGGGGCCTTTCCCAGAAATTCTACAACGCTGTTTTCCGGGACAACGGCCTCGCCCTTCTCCAACAAACAGGTTCATGATGCTGGGATTCTGGAGGATTTAACGGTTGAGCGAATACTAATATTCTCTTCTATTTCTGGCAGTTCGGGCAAAACCACGTTCCCCGCCCGCCCAGCTTTATCCGCTCGATTTTGCCGTCGCAACGGTTGCAGGCAGCGCCTTCACGCGAATAAACTTCGAGATTTTCCTGGTTTTTGCCGCTTTTCCCGAAAAGGTCGCGCCAATCGGAAACAGTTGTCCCCCGACACTCGACGGCCCGGCTGAGAATCACCTTGGCCTCCCTTTTCACCTTTCCCCATTCCCGGAGCGTCACACCGCTTGCCGGCCGACGAGGGTCAATCCCCGCGGCGAACAGAATCTCGCAGGCGTAGATGTTGCCGATTCCCGCGATTGCGCGTTGATCCATCAAGAATGATTTTACCGGCATCTGCCGTTTTCTGGATATTTCCCACAAGGTGCGTGCCGGGATTCCCTTGAGAGGGTCATTGGCAAGCGCTGGCGCCTTCTCCTCCGGCCGCACACAAAAGGTCCCAAAACGGCGTGGATCAATCAAAAGTAACGTCCCTTTGGTAAAATAAATGGCCAGGCGGGAGTGCGCTGGGAAAGGGGGAGAAACCTGTTCCGGCAGATAGAGGAGCCGGCCTGTCATCCGCAGGTGCAGTGTCGCCGTCAGGCCTCCGTCCAGGTTCAGATCAATAAACTTCCCCCGTCTTTTGACTGAAAGAAACTTCCGCCCCGACAGCTCCGGCTCTTTTCCCAGCAGTGAATCAAGAATCTCGATCCGGAGGATTTTTTCCCCCGTTACAACCTGGTCAAGCTGACGGCAGAGGGTCTCCACCTCGGGCAGTTCCGGCATTTTCAATCCTTATAAAAGCGGGGCGGTTCCGGACGCGACAAAGCGCGTCCCTGCAATAAGGGCGGTTCGCGAACCGCCCCAACTTCGTTTTCATCCTTCTTTTTGACGACTAACCGTCATAAGGGTTTAATAATTATAACTGCTAATTAAAAGTGCTGACGCAATTTGCTCGGCAGAAAGGGCATACAGGGCATCAAGGAAATTGAGCTGGAGGCTGCCCGGTCCCTGCGAGCGGGAAGCAGCAAGCTCGCCGGCGATCCCCATTACCGACATTGCCTCAGCGGCGGCAAGAAAGGGGTCGGAAGATACCGCGGCAAAGGCCCCGCAGAGGGCGCTTGCCGTACAGCCGAGGCCCGTTACCCGCGCCATCAGCAGCGGATGGCCATTTTTAGTCATGATCACGCCGGCTGGACCAATGGTGTAATCCGTCGCCCCGCTGATGCAGACGACGGAACCGGACTGCTGATGCAGCTCGCGGCCGATCGCCACGGCTTCTTCGGAGGAGGCGCTGCTGTCCACGCCCTTCGTCTTGCTATCGGCATCCAAAAGCGCCATGATTTCCGATGCGTTTCCGCGGATGATCGTCGGGGGAACGGTTTTGATAAGTTCACGCGCCGTCTTGGTACGGTATGAGGTCGCCCCGGCGCCAGCTGGGTCAAGAACGATCGGAATTCCTTTTTTGCGCGCCGCCTCGGCCGCCTTGAACATCGAGGCTACCCATCCTTCACTCAAGGTGCCGATGTTGACGACCAAGGCAGAGGCAATCCCGACCATCTCCTCCATTTCTTGCCCGGCATGGGCCATGATCGGCGAGGCGCCGATGGCAAGCAGGGCGTTGGCCGTATTGTTCATCACTACGTAGTTCGTTATGTTGTGAACCACCGGCCCTTTTTCCCTGATTGCCTGCACCGCTGCCCATATTGAAGAAGGCGTCATAATTCAAGATACTCCTGAACGATATGGGGAACACACCATAAATCAACTCTCAAAATATGCTCCGAAATTTCCCATATAAAAAGGGCTTCCCGAGGGAAGCCCTTACTTTTGGTGAGCCCTGTCGGGATCGAACCGACAACCTACTGATTAAGAGTTATCCCATCTAAGCCCAATAAGGGCTAAATAGCTGAATTTTCACTGTAGTATCATTGGCTCTCTAGTGCCTAATAGGGTCTGGAGAGCCTATTTTTTTGTCTTTTCACCCACTAAAATCACCCACAGGAGTTTGGGTAGGTAATGTTTTCCACACAGTTTACCGTATCCGCTGGTTTCATTGGCCCAACATTTGAAACACCTGGGATAAAAGGAATTTTTGGTTTTTCTTTTATTGTTCCTATTATCTCGCTTATATCTGTTTTAGTTTTATTCCATCCTATTAAAAAGAAAACTCCCATAATAATCCCAAGAATACCAGAAATTAAATTTAAATTAATCGATAAAGTTGTTTGATAACTAGTTTGTTTTGATATTTCTGAAATTGCATTGATTAAGCATGGTATACCTACAGCGAACGAACCAATAAAAAAATCCTTCCAATTACTTTGACAGGCGGTTTGTAAGTTTTCCAATTCACTGGGTGTTAGGGAATAATCAACTCTTTCAGGGTCATAGTGAATATAGTTACTATTCTGCATGTCCATTTTCTCCTTATTCCTTGGGTAATAAACCCAGGACACCAAGAGCAAAAATTCTAACATTCCCACAATTATTACATATTAATGCCGCAACGGGTATCTGAGGCGTGGGTATTCTTAAAGAGCCGGATAAATCGGTAATGGGCAATGATACAGGCTGGTCTGCCACGGCCCAATTGTTTTTACTGCATAACTCGCAAACAACATTAATTTTTTTATTTCCAAGTGCTTCAATTACTTTTTGCTGGTAGTCGCCTGGTAATCCCATTTTATCACCCTCCCCAAAAGCTATCCACACCCAACACTTGACAAGTTTTATACACCTGTTATTATTAAGATACAATAAATTTTAATTATAAAAATATGTGTTCTCACAACAAAATCAAAAAAGTAGGAGAAAGGCTAAGACCCTTCATGGGAGGTTGGAGAATTTTTGAAGTTTGGAAATGCCCCGCCTGCGGATTTGAAGAAATAAGGCAAACCAATTTTATGCAGTACAGCAGAAACAAATATGATAGTCAAGCGAGATTTGAAATTAAGTAAGTATAATCAGCCGTCCTTTGACAACTAATCAGTAGCTCTTCCCCGAAAAACTCACCCACAATATTCACCCACAAACCAAAAAGGGGCTAGCTTTAGATAAGCTAACCCCCTGAAATTTGGTGAGCCCTGTCGGGATCGAACCGACAACCTACTGATTAAGAGTCAGTTGCTCTACCAGCTGAGCTAAGGGCCCTGATTCTATACTGTTCTGGTGCGCCCGGTAGGATTCGAACCTACGACCAACAGATTCGAAGTCTGCGACTCTATCCAGCTGAGCTACGGGCGCATGATTTTGCTGTTTCTATCTCTGCCCGGCGCCATAACTGGGGTGAGTGAAGGGATTTGAACCCTCGGCCTCCGGGGCCACAACCCGGCACTCTAACCAGCTGAGCTACACCCACCATCCATATATGGTGCGCCTGGAGGGATTCGAACTCTCGACCCACGGATTAGAAGTCCGTTGCTCTATCCAGCTGAGCTACAGGCGCATTCCTTTTCCAAGCCTGCGTTCAGTATCTCTTCACAGAACGTGGACTTCTAAACTCTTTAACTTTTTTTGTCAAGCTCAAAATAAAATTTTATGGAATAAAAATATTGACGGGCAGCGCTATAAGCGGCTATTATACCGGCAAATCTGAAGAGTTTGTTATTGGTCTCCATGAATTTGAAAACATTGATTAATTCATTATAATTAAGCGGCAGGAGGGAAAAGTGGCTCGCACGGTAATCGCTGGGAACTGGAAGATGAACAAAACCATTGGCGAAGCGGTTGCCTTTGCCGCTGATTTATGCAAAGCGCTCGCAGATAAACCTGATTTGCCCGAAATAATCATCGCCCCGCCCTTCACCGCCCTTCAAGCCGTTTCCGCCGTAATCAGCGGATCATCTATATCCCTGGCCGCGCAGAATATCCACGAGGCGGATAAGGGCGCGTTCACAGGCGAGATATCCGGCGGGATGCTTCGGGAAGCCGGCTGCCGCTTCGTAATCATCGGCCACTCGGAAAGGCGAATCCTCTTCGGCGAGGAAAATGAGCGCCTCAACAAAAAGCTCGTTGCCGCCCTCGGGGCCGGTCTAAACCCAATATTCTGCATAGGGGAATCCCTCCAGAATCGAGAAGAAAACCGCATGGAAGAGGTTATCGGAGAGCAACTGAAAGAAGGGTTGAATAATCTTGACGACAATGATATAAGGCGCATCCTTATCGCCTATGAACCGGTCTGGGCGATTGGAACGGGGAAAACGGCTGCCCCGTCGCAGGCCCAGGAAATGCACCGGTTTATCAGGAATTGGATAGCCGGAAGGCACTCAAAAGAACTTTCGGAAGAGACCGTCATCCTGTACGGAGGCAGCGTCACACCCCAGAACGTCGCCCTGCTCATGTCCCAGCCAGACATTAACGGGGCGCTTGTCGGCGGGGCGAGTCTGGATGTAGAATCTTTTGTGCGGATTGTAGAATATAAATCAAATCAAGGGGTATAAAAAAGTGCATACACTGATCACCATTTTACACATCATCATTTGCCTAATTCTGATTCTCGTCGTTCTTCTTCAGGCAGGAAAAGGCGCCAGCATGGGCGCTGTTTTCGGAGGTTCAAGCCAGACAGTCTTCGGAAGCAGCGGACCGGGGGGCTTCCTCAGCCGGATGACGACAGTCGTCGCGGTTGTCTTTATGCTGACCTCTTTTGGCCTCTCCTACATGGCCTCGCACAAGGGCTCGTCGCTGATGGAAGGCGCGGTAAAGCCGGCCACCCAACAAGCCGCGCCAGCGCCCAAAACGGCTGCTCAGTTTCCAACAGCCGCCCCGACTGCGCCGGGACAACCAGCCGCTCCGCTGAGCTCCAAATAGTGAAAACGCGGAGGGCCATCTCCTGATCATAAGGATATGAAACAAGGACATGGTCAGGAAAAGCCTCCCCGGACGGTTCTTTTTATATTGACAAACTTTTTTGAAACAGGTAATGACACGCTCCGCCGCGATGCGTTGGTAACAGCCCTTGCATGGCGCTTCACGGTTCGCTGCCGAAGTGGTGGAATCTGGTAGACACGCTATCTTGAGGGGGTAGTGGACACAATCCGTCCGGGTTCAAGTCCCGGCTTCGGCACCATAAAAAGAAAACAGCGACAAAGGGTGGTTAGAGATGCGATCTGACCACCCTTTGTCTATTGGAGCAGTTTTGAATTGCTTTTCAGCAAAGCTCCCGCCCCGGTCTGTCAGGAATGATTTATTCGGGAATGACAAATGGTTTTGCAATTGCCTCATGTGAAATTAATCACACCTTGCTGTTTTTTCACTTGACAGAACATCCCTGTACGCTAATAGTGATCATCAAAGTTTTGAGAGAAGCGAGTGTTGCTTATTTTGTCTTCAGCACGCAGGTGAGAAGAAGATAAACTAAGGAGATGCTTATGAAATGGTATAAAATGGCTGCGCTGATCTTGGGCATGCTGATTACAGCAACGACTACGGCCGTAGCCGGAGATTTTGACTGGCTCAGGGATCTTAATATTCAGGCGCAGGCTGATTCATCAGGATTCAGGGCAAGGCTTGCCACCCGCTTCCAGATCGGCGATGCCCAGATCAGCGCAGTGCTGGGGAATATCACGGATCCGGCAGACGCATACATGGTGTTCAGGCTGGGAGAGTTGTCCCATAATTCGCCGGAAAGAGTAGTAGATGTGTACAAGGCCAACAAGAAAAAAGACTGGGGCGTCATCGCCCAGCAGTTGGGGATCAAGCCCGGCTCCTCTGAATTTCACGCCTTGAAGCAGGGTCATGATCTCGACCGTGGCTCAGACAAGGGCAAGAAAGACTCGCAGGGTAAGAATAAAGTTAACGACAGGGATAAGGGAAAGGGAAAAAACAAATGATCGCGACAGTGATCGATTGGAGGATAATATGAACAAATTTTTTATTGCCATTGTTTTGGGCGCTTTATTGTCTGTTTCCTGCGCTGCAACCATCGGACCTCATGGCGCCAGCGTCTCGATCGCCCCGGCTCTTCCCGTAACGGTGGAGTTGGTGGAGCCATACTACGTTTATGGCGGCTATCACTATTATTACAATAATGCCCGGTGGTACTACTCCCGTTCGCAGAGTGGTCCCTGGATTGATCTACCCAGGGACCGTTATCCAAAAGAGGTGAGAAGAAGGGGTAACGATCGCGATCGCGGAGATCAGGGCAGAGGGCGGAAGACCGGACATGATCGCGATTAGTCTTCAACGGTTGAAATAAGCGAAGTTTGCAAAAAAATCAGAGAATTTCTTACCGGACTGGCCGTTGAGTGGCTGGTCCGGATTGTTGAAATATTCCCTTGACTTCTCAACTCATTTTAGTTCAAAGTCGTTCCCGCAATGATCCCTTGACTTTAATCGTATTGCAGCGTCTGTATTATCGATGGCCAAATACACGGTAAATTGAAAGCCCCACGATCTTAATTTTCCGGGAAAAAGGAGCGCGTAAAAACATGGCCGATGACAGCATTGATTCCAAAGTATATCGGAAACTGCAGCAAAAACTGGATAAACTGCCGATTGCTTTCCCTGCCACTGAATCCGGCGTGGAAATTCGGATATTAAAGCATCTGTTCACCCCCGAACAGGCGCAAATCGCCCTATCAATGAGTTTTATTCCCGAACCGACAGCCGTTATTCAAAAGCGCCTCAAGAAAAAATACCCCGTTTTTCCCGAGCTGGAAAAAATTTTAGATCAAATGTCCGATCAGGGCAGTATTAGCCGCAGCATCACCAAAAACGGGCTGAAAATATTCAGCATTACGATGCTGGCGATCGGCATGTTTGAATTTCAGGTGGCCCATCTGAAAAAAGAATTCTATGAGGATTTCAAGCAATACATAGATGAAAAATTCCGCGATGCCCTCTTGAATCCCAAATTTACCCAACTGCGTCCTGTTCCAACCAAAGGCTCTATTACGCCCGATCTTAACATCATGCCTTACGACGACATTCGCCAGGTGCTCTCCAAGCATCATGGCCCGTTTTTAGTCGTTGATTGCATCTGCAAAGAAGGGCAGGATTTGCTGGGTCATCCCTGTAAAGTAACCAAAGAGCGGGAGATTTGCCTGCTCTTTGGCAATGCTGCCCGCAATTATAAGGATCATGGATGGGGAAGGGAAATTACCAGGGAGGAAGTTTTTAAAATTTTAGATAAAGGCGAGGAAGACGGCTTGGTGGTGCAGCCCTCCAATTCTCAATATCCGTTTTGTGTTTGCCTGTGTTGCGGCTGCTGCTGTGAAGTGCTGTCGAATGCAAGGCCTCTGCCTAACCCTGCCCAGTATTTTTATTCCAACTATTATGCTGTTACAGATGATGATCTCTGTATCGGGTGCGGTTTATGCGTCGATCGCTGTCAGATGGATGCAATTACCTTAGAAGATGGTAAAAGCAAAGTTGATTCAGGCAGGTGTATTGGCTGCGGACTATGTACAACAGTTTGTGACACACAAGCCATTCACCTGCAGAAAAAGGAGCCAATAACCATCCCGGCGAAGGACACCACGCAATTTTATCTGAATCTGATGCGGGCCCGGGCGGGAAATGCCAAAATGATCCTGATGATGACCCGTCGCGCCTTGGGAATGGCCATCCCCTGAAATTCCAATCTGTCATCAACATGACGTAAGAGAAATGGCCGAGGATATTGGGGTAAAAATCTCTGAAGCGCAATTATTGACCCCATCCCCGGGACAAGCACAAAGAGCAATGAAAACGTAGTTTAATGTTCACAAAACGAAGTTTAATGTTCACAAAATTGGAGGGACGCGCTTTGTCGCGTCCGGGGGGGGCGAGCGCATGAAGCCCCAAAAACACTACAACGTAAGACATTGATATTGTTTATATAAATTTTATTCTCATACAAACCAGCAGGTTTTACGAGTGGACAAAAAAAAAGAAGCCGCCGCCGTTTTTCTCCCCGAAGACCGAAAGATCTGCGAGACGATGCTGGGCGCGGCGGCAGAGCGCAAAGACAAAGAGAAAACCCTGCCAGAGCTTGCCGTATCGTTGGGCAAACAGTTTCTCGGCGCCCCCTACCAGCCGCAGACACTCGAGCGCGAAGGCGTAGAAATCCTTGTTGCCAATCTGCGCGCCTTTGACTGCATGACCTTCGTCGAAAGCGTCATCGCACTGGCGCTTGCGATTAAGTCCGGGGAAACCGACTACCAATATTATCTGGAGAAACTGAAGAAAATGCGCTACCGGAGGGGCCTGATAGACGGCTACCCGTCACGTCTTCATTACTTTACCGATTGGCTTCGAGACAACGAACATAAGGGGTTGGTCGTTGACATGACAGCACGCTTCGGGGGCATTCCCGTTAACAAAAGCATCGATGAACTGACCCGCCACCGAGACGACCATCCGCCCCTTCAGGATGACGCCATTTTTCGAAAAATGCAAAAGGTGGAAGCGGCCTGTTCACGGCGCGCCTTTCATTTCATCCCGAAGGAGCGCTGGGGGGAGACGGAAGGGGGAATTGCCGACGGAGACCTTATCGCGATAACAACTAACCGGGAAGGGATCGACGTTCTCCACGTCGGATTTGCCGTGCTGGTCAAAAAAAAGACCCACCTTCTGCATGCATCCAGCAAAGCCGGCGCGGTAGTTTTATCAGACGTTACGCTGAATGGCTACCTGCGGGAAAAGCGCTCCCGCACCGGGATAATTGTCGCCCGCCTGACATCAATTGGGCGAATAAAGTAGACTGTCCCCTTTATTCGGAAAGAATTTTCCCGACCATCGCGTCATTGAACGCAACCTCCCGGTAAATGCTGGCCACCGTTTCGGCCGTCAAGGCATGAAAATCCCTCTCCCGGGGGGCAATAATCACCCCTCCCATATCGGCAGCCCCGGGACTGACGACAAGCTGATCGTCCCCTTCGCGAAAAAATGCGTCCGGACGATGCTTCAATCGGGGGAAAAGAAGCAGCTGCCAGCCTTCTTCCGTACGGGTGCAGAAAATGTTCAGCGGCGGCTCGCCTGCGGAAACGGTCATCCGGCTTCCGAGAATCCTTAAAATCCTTGTAACCGCGCCGCTGACGGCCGAATCGCTGCTTCCGCGGATCACCAGAACGCCCCGCGCCAGTCCCTCTGTTCTGAATATCTCCACCCCGTCGACCTTTGCTTCACTCCGATTTTCTGGCGCAAGCGCCTCCTTTTCGATCGGCATAAACCCGCAGGGCGCCGCCTGAAAGTGCAGGTGATCGGGCGCCGAGGCGCCGGCCCGGGGGCCATTGTAAAAAACGGTCATCCCGGGGCCAAGATCATCGGCAAGGAGCAGCAGTAATTCAACGTTTTCCGAGAGTGACTGCGGCGCATGCCGGATGGCGGCGATCGTCAAATGGCCCGGGAAGATCGGCGCCGGATTGCAGAGTACATTATAATTATTGCGGTACAGGATTGCTTCCTGCTCGGCGGGAAGATTTTGCGGACACAAAAAACAGGGCCGTTTTTTTATCGATTCCGGATCGAGCTTCGCCCCACTGCTGACCATCCGCCGCGGATTGCACTGTATCTGCACCCGCCAGTTGCCGCCGTCGATCTCCCTGGTCAGGGACTTCTCCAGGGCGGCATAGCCCTTCGCGAGGGCGGGCCAGTTTTTTTTCTGTTTCTTAAGCAACTGCGTAGCTGATTCGGCAAGCGCGCCTGGCCCTTTTCCACCTGCAAAAACTGAAAAATATTCTTTTTCTGACATATGTACGGCTCGATCACTTGCCATCAAAAGCGGCTTCCTTTCTATTCATGGTCTGGCGCGCCTTAATCTCTATCGTTCGGAGCCGATCCTTATAAGCATTGTAACGATTCACCTGCTCTACCGTCAAGACAGAGTCGGTATTGCCTTCCCAGCGGCGGCACAGGTAGAGGCTTTCGTATATCCTGCCGACGCGGTATTCCCGGGAGAGGCGCAGGGCAACCGCGTAATCCTCTCCATAGCCGACGTTCGGAAACCCGATCTGCCTCAGCAGGGCTGTGTCAAAGGCCCTCGGCGCGCCGATGCCGTTGACGCGCAGGAGGTTGTTCCTGCCGTTTTCTTCGCTCCACTCGGTATGAGCGATCAGCCCCGGCGGAATCTCCCGCAGGTCGGCATCGACTATCGTGTAGGAACCGACGGCAAGCGCGCATCTTTCCATGCGCAGCAGCTCGACAAGCCGCTGGAGGACATCTTCGCCCCCGTAGAGGTCGTCGGAATCGAGCTGAACGGCATATCGCCCGCAGAATTCAGAGAAAACAGCTTCGTTCCAACAGCCACCAATCGAGAGATCAAACCGTCCGGGAATAACAAGTTTTAACTGCGGCGCTTGCTCGGCAAGCCCGGAGAGGATATCCGTTGTCCCGTCTGTTGAATGGTTGTCAACAACGATGACATTGAAAGGAAAATCTGTTTTCTGGGCAAGGGCGCTTTTGACTGCATCGGAGACGGTCTTCGCCCGATTGCGCACGGGAATCACAACGCTTGCCTCCACGGGAAACGCCTGCGTGGAAGCGGGAATATCTTTGCATATGGGCGACAGCCATGTCCCTGTCCGCTTGAGATGCGCCGTCGCCGCCTCCTCGCACTCTCTTTGAAAATCACTATTTCGAGGGTCAACGTAGGAAAACCCTCCCTTCGCCTCACCGGCCTTCTCGCCGCCGCTTTTTATAATTATGCTGAGGCATTCCGGCAGATGAAACAACTCGCACTCTTCGGCAATTTTCAGGCGCAGGTCATAAAAGCCCGCCCAGCGGCAGGGAGAAATTGCCCCGTACTTTTTCAGGGCGTGACGGGCGGCCTCAACATCCATCATAATTAACGGGCCAAAATCGAAATCGTCGCGGATGCTCCCCACCTGGTAGTCGTTAACCGGATGGTCGCTGATGACGTCATTCTCCAACTCGGCGTAATCCGCATAGATCATTCCGGCGCCGGTTGCGAGGGCAATAGACAAAAGACGCTCCGGGGCGCGCAGATCCGGCCGCACATCCCCGCAAGCGACATACAGCAGATAGCGGGTGGCAACACGGTAAATGATTTCATTCCAAACCTGCCCGGAATAAATATCCGCGGCCGGAATGGTTTCACAACGCGCGAAGGGGGTTGTCTGATCACCGGCAGAGAGCGGCAAAATCCGGCTGACCAGGGGATTCTCTATGATTTCGTTCGGAATCTCGTTCCGGAAACCCCTGCCCCGGGAAATGACGATGGTGATCATATCCTTCATAATGGTGTTTCCGTGCACCGCGGCAAAGAAAAACAGGAAAACGGCGATTTCTCCTGTGCCGAGAAACCGCCGTTTGTGACTTCATGGACTTGGCTGACAGATAAGCAACGCCTCATTCTTGCGGACGGAGCCGCTCCGGAAGCACAGCCTGCGGCGCCCAATCCGCGGGGATAAGCTGCCCGGGTTTCTCGCCGAGCTTTTCGGTGAGTTTCTTCAGACCGGGACGGGCGAATTCCCTGTGGCCATTTTTCTCCGTCCGCCCGTTGTAAATTGCCTCGGAACGCAGCCGCCGGCCGATGGTCTTTTCCATCTGCCTGCCCAGTACCAAAACCCGATCAACGTCATATCCGTGTTCGATCCCCATTTCGTCAATCATCACCAGCAGATCCTCCATCGTGATGAGACCGACATAGCGCGGATCCTTGTAATAATATTCCCCGGTGCCTTTTACCGGGCAATCGTTGAGGAAATTCGCCGGCTGACCGCCCAGGCCGCCGAGCGTCGCCTCAAAACGGCAGATGCCGGCCTGCATCGCGGCCAGAACGGACGCGGACGCGATCCGCTTCGTCTCGTGAAAATGGGCTAAATGCACCTCGGGTTTGGGGATCGCATCCAGAATCATCGAGTAGTACCGGTAAACATCAGCCGGCGATGCGGAACCGTCGTGGTCGGCGTGCTCTATGTCATACGCTCCCAACTCTAGAAAACGTTTGGTGAATTCGACGGCATCCGCCATATTGGTCGCCCCGGTGATCGGGCTGCCCCAGATCGTGCTGACCGTTCCGTTCATCTTGATTCCGACGTCGGAGGCCTTCTTTATGCACCTCTCCACCTCTTTCCAGTACTGGGAAAGCGTCGTGCCGGAATTGGCAAAGTGGTGCTCCGGATCAGTAGAAACCATCATCAGAATCCGGTCCGGGCCAATCCCCTGCTTGCTGAGCTCAATCGCCTTGTCCACCGCCACTTCCCTGATGGTAACGGCCGTAAAGGTAAGTTCTGCCGGATTGATGCCCCGGCGTTCGCAGTTTTTCCGGAAACGCTCCCCGCGGAAATGCGTCAGTACCGCTTCCGCATCCTTGAACTGGGGGATGCCGGCGGGATTGCCGAGGTTGGTGAGCTCTATCTCCCGGCACCCCGCCATTATCATCTCTTCGGCGTAGAAAATCTTCGCCTCAGTGGAGATGGTTTTCTCCTCATGCTGAAACCCGTCACGGATCGTAATGTCGCCGATCGTCACCTTCCTGGGCATCCGGGGGAAAATCTTCCAGTAATCATACTCGGTCATAAAACACGTTCTCCCTTATTTTTCGATTTTATTGGTGGAGGCCACTGTAAAACTTATTACTCCTTTGGAACGCAAGGGTAAAAGACCATTTTTACGTGCACAATTTAAATTTACATAACTTTTTTGTCAAGGGAAAAGACACCTTCGGGGGAACTGCTCGTCAACTCCGATCTAATGGTGAGCAGCTACCTGAATAAGCCGGAACGAAGCCTGATCCCGGCAGTTTTTAAAGGGCCGACACATCGGGGATGTTAATCTCGAGCATCTTGATGCTGGCCATAATGCGGCTGGCGTTGCGGTAAAGGGCGGGGAAGTCTTCGCCCATTGTTTTGAGCTCCTCCGCCGTTTCCCGCAGCGATTTGATCTTTTCTTGAATTTCCTGCAGGTCTTTTTCTCCCGTCATGGTTTCTCCGTTCAATGCTTTTCTCGCAAATCCTTGAATCTTTTTGCCTTTACGTCATATCTGGGCAGAGTGCCGTAGTCGTGAAACTCGAGATTATAGCCGAGGTTGGTATTAAGCCGCAACTGATCCTTCAGATTGGTTTCGATGCGCTTACGTTCGTCCTCCCGTCCTTTAACTATCTCGATTTTGAGGGTGATGCGGTCAATGTCGCCTACCTTGTCAACGATTACCTCGAACTCATCGGCCAGGCCATCCATCCCTCTGACAACCTCCTCAATCGCCGAAGGAGACAGCAGCACCCCCTTTACCTTGGTAATGTCGTCCGACCTGCCGACAACCCCGCCCTTGATCATCCGGAAGGTTCTTCCGCATGAGCAGGGGTCAGGCGCCCATTCGATGAGGTCTTTGGAGTCGAAGCGGACGCAGGGCTGGGCCTGCCGGTCGAGGGCGGTGATGATCATTTTGCCTCGGCGCCCCGGCTCTTCGATATACTCCCCTGTATCCACATCCTGAATCTCCACAAGGAAAAGGGCCTCGTTCACATGCAGACCGCCGGTTTGCTCCTGGCATTCATAGCTCCATGCGCCGATCTCGGTAGCGCCGGCGTGGTCAAAAACCTTGGCGTTCCAGGCATCTTCCATCCGTTTTTTGGTCGCGGGAATGCTGGCGCCTGGTTCTCCGGCGCAGGTGATCCGGCGGATGGAAAGCGAGCGCGGATCTATGCCCATTTTCCTTGCCGTATCGGCCATCCCGAGGACATAGGTGGGCGTCGCCATCATGGCGGTACACTCAAGTTCCTGAATCTTCAGGATTCTTGCCTGGGTGTCCAGAACCCCGCCGGGGACTATCTCGGCGCCGATTTTTTCCACCGCGTAATGGCCTGCCCAGAAGGCGACAAAGACATTGTATCCGAAAGGCAGGAAAACCCGGTCGCGGGGACGATAGCCCTGCGCCCAGAGGATGTATGCCCAGCTTTCGGCCCACCACTCCCAGTCCTGCCAGGTGTCGGGTTGATAAACGGGCTGGCCGGTGGTGCCGCTGGTTTGCCGGAATTCCGCCACGTCTTCAAGGGGCACGCACAGCGCATCGCCATAGGGGAAGGGGGGCTTGCGCTGAATGCCCCGCATCAGCGATTTTTCCACAGTCGGGATCCGCCGGATATCTTCGAAGGAGCGGATGTCTTCAGGTTTGATTCCCGCCTTTTCGTAGAGTCCGCGGTGAAATTTTGAGCGCTCATATGCCCAGCTGAAAATCTTTTTGAATTTTTCGAGCTGGAGTTTGCGAATCTTTTCACGGGACAGCGTTTCGAGAAAGGGATTCCAGTATTTTTGTTCAGAAATCAAGCTAATACTCCTTTTTTAAAGCTATTTCATCAAAACTGAAGGAAGATAAGTGGCAATCTGCGGGAATATAAACAACAGTAACGCCGCGCCTACCAGACTTATGAGAAAGGGATAGACCCCTCTGTAAATAACGCTGAATGGCTGTTTCGTGACTGCCCTGACCACGAAGACGTTGATCGCCACGGGGGGAATGACTACCCCGATCATGACGGTAATCGCTATGATCATGCCGAACCAGAGGGGATCGTAGCCCAATTTGATTATGGCTGGATAGAAGATAGGGGTCGCCAGGATCATGAAGGCCAGATCATCAATGAAAGAGCCGCCGATCAGGTAAACGATGGCGATGATGACCATGATCACATCGGGCGTTAGGGGAAGGGAGATAATCCAGTCCGCCGCCAGCATCGGGATCTTGGTTCTCGTGAGAAAATGGCCCAGCACCGCGGAGCCGGCAATCAGCATGAGCACCATGCTGGCCGTGCGCAGGGATTCCACAACCGATTTGATGTATCCTTTGAAATTGATATCCCTTTTGATAACGGATAAAAGCAGGACGGCAAAGGTGCCGATGCTTCCCGCTTCGGTGGGGGTGAAGAAGCCGTACATCAAGCCGCCGATGATTAGAATAAATACGCCAACAACCCACAGCACCTCGGGCAGCGAGGCAATCCGGACCTTCCATGTCGATCGCTCGCCTTTAGGCCCAAGTTTTGGATTGATCCTGCACCAGAAATAGATGGTAAGGATGAAGAAAAAAGCGATCATCAATCCCGGGACAAGGCCGGCGAGAAAAAGTTTGCCGATGGACTGCTCCGTGATGATGCCGAAGACGATCAAGGTCACGCTGGGCGGCAGGAGAATACCGAGCGTGCCGACGGTTGCCACGGTTCCGGTGGAGAGGCTCTTGTCGTAGTTGTAGCGATCCATCTCGGGAACGGCTACGCTGGCAAAGGTCGCTGCGGTGGCCGGTGAAGACCCGCAGATGGCTTTAAATACAGTAGCTCCGGCAACGGTCGCCATGGCCAGACCGCCAGGGATGTGCCCGATAAATTTGTAGGCGGCGTCAAAGAGTCTTTTGGCGATGCCGGCATTGAAGGCGATCTGCCCCATCAGCACAAAGAGTGGAATGACGGTGAAGCCATAGGAGGTGAAGGCGTCAAAAAAGTCCTTGGCCAGGAGGTTCATACCGGCGCTAAACGAAACAAGATAGCTGAACCCTATAAATCCGACCAACGCCATCGCAAAGGCCAGTTCGATGCCGGTCAAAAAAAGGACAAGGACGATAGAAAGTCCCATGATTCCAATCGTAACGTCACTCATAGGCGCCTCCTGTTACCTGAAAGATTTGGGCTATGAGGACGAGGCATTGAACGAAGGCGCAGAAACCTAATCCAAAAGCCACTGGGTAGAAGGGCAACTGCAGCGTGAGCGATACCTCCCCTGACCTGTAAAAGTCCATCCCCATTTTGATGAGATTCCAGCCGAGTATTGAAAAAAGCCAGATTCCGAGCAGCCTGGTGATGATGTTTACTGTATTCCGCACGGCTTTGGGAAACTTTATGACAAAAAAGTCCACAAGCACATGCCCCTTGAGCAGGGTGGTAAGAGGAACGGCAAACCCGATCACGATGGCCCCGGCAAACGCGACCAGCTCATAAGTGCCGACAATCGGCTTGCGAAATGACCTCAGAATGACATCTAATACTGTCAGAAACATGATAAAGGTAATGGCAATGCCGGCAAAGATATCAAGGAACTTTCCCAGCCCTTGCACTTTGTTGATTATTGACTGCATGAAGCACCCCTTATTGATGTTTTTCTGTTTGGAGGACAAATTTGGATAGACAAAAAGGAGGGAAGGGATGCGACTCATCCCTTCCCTGAGTAACCTTTACTTCTGAAGTTTTTTGAGTTCAGTCTGGCAGAATTTGAGCGCTTCGTCGCCGGGGAGGTTTTTCGCCTTCGCGGCCTTTACGTAGTCATCCAGAACGGGTTGCACCAGTTTGTGCCATCGATCGTCCTCTGCCTTGGAGAGCTTTATGATCTTGATTCCTTTGGCAGCCGCCAGCTCATAACCAATCTTGTCGATTTCATCCCAAGCCATTCCCGTTTTGATGATCCATTCTTCATTTACGGCTTCAATGATTTTCTGGAGATCAGCCGGGATGGATGCCCATTTATCCTTGTTCATGACAACGAAAAAACCGGTCGTGTAAGCAGAACCGAAATTCTGCGTTGTATAACCGACCACTTCCGCCAGTTTCCAGCCTTTGAGGGCCTCCGCAGGGAACACGCCGCCTTCTGCGACGCCCTTCTGAAGCGCATCGTATCTATCCGGCATGGGCATGGCGACCGGAACCGCGCCGAGCGCGGCTACGATTTTAGCGCTCAGACCATGGCACGCAATCTTCATGCCTTTGAGTTCTTCCAGAGTCGAAACGGGCTTCTTGGTGTTGAGGATGCCGGGGCCATGGGCGTGCAGGTACATCACTTTTACATCATCGAATTCCTTCGGCTTGAACTTCTTGTAGTAAAGATTGATCAGCTTCGTGGCTTCGAGACCGTTTCGGTAGCCAAGGGGAAGGTCGATAACCTCGGTCAGGGTGAATCTGCCGCGCGTGTATCCGAGAACGGACAATCCCACATCAGAGAGGCCCTTCACGACACCGTCGTAGCACTGGGCTGCCGGGGTCAGGGTTCCTCCCGGGAAAACCGTTACCTTTACCCGGCCGTTCGTTCTTTTTTCGATCTCCTTCCCCCACTCTACGGAAAGGACGGCGTTCTTGTGAGGGGCTGGGAAAAAGTTGGAGTACGTCAGTTCGATGGGTTTTGTCTGCGCCGAGACAGGAGAAACGATCAAAGACAGCCCTACGATTGATAAACCAAAAAACAGAGAAACTACTTTCCAATGCTTCATTTTGCTCCTCCTTCAATATTGTTGAATGCGAAATGATGGACGCTCCTGATGCGCCATTTCCCGTTTGCTTGCCTTTCCTGGGACGTGAAGACGGAGAAAGGCTGGTTCAATAAAAAATCAGAAAATCACTTTTTGTCCTAGTTGTTGAGGATTCCGGGTTTTTCTAATCACAAATCGATTTATTGTCAAGCAAAATATCTTTGAAGCTCCGATTCTTTGCTTGACTTCCCTTTTGCTTTTTTCTTCTGTCTCTGATATTTTTGCGACTATGGACAAAAAATAAGGCCGATAAATGCCTGCATTTGCTGAAATAATTCAGGAAGCAGCAAGAGGACCGGGTTGCAGAAGTTACTGTAAAAATTGTCCCGGACGTCAGGAATTGGATGGATAAAAATTTGCCGTTGCCAAAGGAGAGGTTAGTTGATTATCGAGTCCGCGTTTCCGAGCGGGCGCGGCACGTTCGTTTGCAGATCTCGCCACAGGACGGCCTTATTGTAGTTGCTCCCCGGTATTTTGATCTGGCCCGGATCCCCGCGCTGATCGAGCAAAAGCGAGAATGGATAGAGGGTCATCTGCGCCGGTTTGCCGATATGCCCGGCGGTCGGGAAACCATGCCCGCCTTAATCCTACCGGATGTCATTGACCTTCCCGCGCTGGGCGAGGCATGGCAGGTGCGCTACAACCCGATGAACACCGCTGTGGTCGGGATTGTCAGCGAGGCGCCGGGGGAGCTGATTGTTTACGGCGCCGTCCATCATCAACCTGCCTGCCGCGAGGTTCTGATCAACTGGCTGCGGCGGCGCACCCGCGAGGAACTCTGCGCCTGGCTTTCCACCCTGGCCGCTGAACACGGATTTGCGTTTGGAGAATCAGTGGTACGGGGGCAGAAAACCCGCTGGGGGAGCTGTTCAGCAAAAGGGACTATATCTTTAAGCTATAAGCTGCTTTTTTTAGAGCGCGACTGGGTGCGCTGTGTACTTTTGCATGAGCTGTGCCACACGGTTATCATGAATCATTCTGCCGATTTCCGGAGGCTTTTGAATCGTCTTGAACCAAAAAGCAGGCAGATTGACAGGGAAATGCGCGAAGCGGCAAGGCGGGTCCCCGTCTGGGTGGAAAAGGGCTGACGGCGCTTTCGGATCGTCTGCCGGTCTTAGTGCCTGTCCACAAATAACCTGAACATCTTGCATCTCATCTTTGGGCCATCTTTGGCTGTGGCTCAATCACAAAATCCTCAACGTAGCGCTGCTATGTCTGCGGTTTTGTTCAATCGCCGCAACCAAATCCAACCCAAATCTGAGCGCAATCTTGCCCAGGTTACTTGTGGACAGGCCCTTAGTCTGAATGGTAACTTTAGCGGTTGAGAAGGGCGAGGATGTAATGCTTCATTCCAGTTTGAAGCGTATCGGTAGAACCGCCCGGGAAAAGACTTTTTGCCCATTGACAGAGGCCGGCGCAAAGGTCGATTTCTTGACCGCTTCGATTGCCGCCTCCGTCAACCCGTAACCAGCCGGTTCGGTCACGTCAATCCTCTGAACTTTACCCATCTGATCGATAAGGAGCGTCAAAACGACCCTCCCTTCTTTCCCCTGTCTTCGGGCGAATGAGGGATAAACCGGAGTTGCCCGGCGAATGAAAGTCGGGGCGTTTGTTTCGCCGAATTTCGTCTCGAGGGGGATGCCGCTTCCCGTTCCAAGCGAGGCATGGCCGCCGGAACCGCTTCCGAAACCAGTTTCTGAACCAGTTTTGGAGATTCCCCAGGGATTGCTTCCTGCCGCACCGGTGGTTGCTGCGCCCGCAGACGCGCCGCTGTTTTGCGAAACGCTTTGCGTTGTTCCCCTGCCGTATTCAATGCCGTCTGACACAGCCGCGAGCAATCCATCACCCTTTGCGATCTCGGAAGGGGTCGGCAGGATTGTCTCTGCAGATTTTGCCGTACCGGATTTTTCACTGGTCTGGGGGATCTCTTCAGTTGCAATCTTTGTTGCCACGGCAGGCGCCGCTGTTATTGCATTATTTTGCACCTTTGCCCGTTCCTTTTGCGGCGGGGGAGCGGTCTCTCTTTGCCCTTCTGCCCGGGAAGCAGACGATTCTTTTTGTAAAAAATACGAACCATCTTCCTCAAAACTTATATGGAAGGTTTGTACGGCAACCGTGTCGGCGGCTGGTTGGAGCGCCAAAAAAAGCAGAAAGAAGGCATGAAGCGCCACAGAGGCGACTATCGCGGCGTGGATTGCGCTCAGATGGAATCCGCATGCATTTCCCTGGGTCTCTTCGCTTTCAAAATACAGCGGTAATGTTTTTTCCTGAACTGCCATTTCGTTTCCCAAAAAAGTAGTTGCATAAACCAAAAAATCCCCGACCACAAAACTATGGTCGGGGATTACACGTTTTTATAATCCTCAGATAATAAAATTCCGTCTTCTTTACCTTCGAAGATAATAACGGGTCTGATCCTGGCCGGTCTCCTGGCTTGCAGGTCATCCTTCCCCCCGTGCCTTCCCATCATAACGACAGTGGCCGGCAACCCGGAACCAGGCTTAAGCAAAGCCGGCAAAACTGTTCCAAGTCCGTAACGGGGGTCGTCGCTGCTTACAGTGGCGGGTCCGCTCCCGATTTTAACGGGATTCCCTATTATGCCCCCAAGAGGGCGTTACCAAGACAGATTCTCTTGCAAAAGAACGTAATTTTTCCAAACTAAAAGCTTGCTGGATGGCTAACACAGCTACCTTTCCCTGTCAAGATTTATCTGGAGTGCAAAAGGCGCCTCCGGCGCGAGTGTTTTTGCAAGGGTAGAGGCAGGGAGGCCCGCAAAGGCAATCTTTGCGACAGCGGCAGCAAGCAAAATCCCGGGCTGCCGGCAAAACCTTTCTCTCTTGTGAATGAAAACGCCGCTTGACAATGTTGTTTAGATATGTTAATGTTTAAGAAAATATAAACTCTTAAACTTTGCGAAGGGAGGATGCAATGGAAAAGATATACGAACTTCAGGCAAATATATGCAAGGCGTTATCAAACCCGAACCGCTTGGAGATCATTAACAAGCTGAAGGAAAAAGAGCTATCTGCCGCGGAGTTGATGGAGAAGACGGGACTCAGCAAGTCCAGATTTTCCCAGTATATGGGGGGGCTCAAGGCCACTGGGCTGGTCCTGAGCCGACGCGAAGGGGTAACCGTTTATTATCGGATTTCCAATATCAAGATTATCGAAGCCTGCACTCTGATGAGGGAAGTGCTGCTGGCCGAGATTAAGGGGAAAAGTGACCTCGCTGCCAATCTGAAGAACGACAAGTGAGGGTTTTTACGTCATGAGAAAAGAGCGGAGGTGCAGCGCAATGAAGAAATGGCGGGCTATCCGGCACGCTCTTCTTCGCGATTACCGATTCTATCCGGGATTGATGTCATTGAAAATTGGCATCCTCCCGGTTTTTTTTGCCGTATGTTGTCCTTGCCGGTTGTACGCGCAGGCTGTTTCCAGATTTTTTTCCATGAAGGAGCGTGCGTTTTTTTGGCAGGGGAGGTCGCCTCCCCGCAAGTCGGGTTGTTTGGGAACAACCGGCTGAAATATAAATTGATTTTGAGAAAACTTATAAAGCAAGGAGAAACAATGAAAAAGTTCATGAGAGTATTTATCACCGCCGCAGTATTGATTGCCTTCGCTCTTCCCATCCCCGCAATGGCGGCCGATCAGAATGAGCTGCAAAATAAGATCGAGCAGCTTTCACGGGAACTGGAAGCGCTGAAATTGCAGGTCAAAGAAAGCGTCGCGAAAACAAAAGAAATAGATACCGTCAAACAGCAGGTCAAGAAGAACGAAGAAAAATCGTTAAGTCACTGGTTGAACGTCAGCGGCGATTACCGCTTCCGCTACGACAATCTCCGTGGGCAGGTGGCGCCCTATGCCGACGGCATGACCGTATTCGGCAATGCCGGGGCGCTGATCGCCGCGATGAACGCGGGTACGATCGCGCCTATGGCCCAGCCGGCGCTGTTCGGCGCGGCAATCAACGGCGGGGCAGTTGGCCCTCTTACTCTGCCGACGGCGATGCGGAATGCCTATGACGTCAAGAATGACTCCCTCTATACAAATCGTTTCGGTCTCAACCTGAAGGCTAAGGCAACGGAGGATGTCTCCGTCACCGCCCGTCTGCTCATGTATAAAACGGCGGGGGGGCAGGATGACGATGCGCTCCGTTCCGGGAACACTGCCTATTCGTTTGATCGGGCCGGCCTTTTTGACGGCACTATCGGCCATGTCCCCAGTGACAACAAGCTTGCCGTGGATCGTGTCTATGCCACCTGGAACAACATCGCCGATCAGCCCATTTGGTTTTCCATTGGCAGACGTCCCTCTACCGGCGGAGTTCCCAGCCACCTGAAGGAAAACAAGCCGGCGCCGGGCAATTCAGGTGTTCCGGCATTGCTTGTGGACTATGCCTTTGACGGCGTAACCCTTGGATATGCCCCTGATATCGATTCGCTTCCCGGCGCCTACCTGAAATTATGCTATGGTCGAGGATTCCAGAACGATATCGAAAATGCGGATACCGGCAACGGCCTGAAAAATACCGACATGATTGGACTTAATATCGTTCCCTACGAAACCGATCGTCTCCGCGCGGAATTGCAGTATAATAAGGGGATGAATATCTTCGATGCCCCGCAGATGTTGTCCGGTCCCTACAACATGCTGGCGCCCGCCACCAATCTGGGCGACATTGACTGGTACGGAATGGACTTCCTCGGGATGGTTAAAAAAGTGGGAATCGGCAATCTGAACTGGTTTGCCAACGGCGCCATCAGCCGGACAAGTCCCAATGGCAATACCCTTAAGTTCAACGGTCTGGATACCGGTTACGGGCTCCTCTACAGCGGCTTGCCGGAAAACAAAACCGGCTGGGCTGTCTATGCGGGCATCAGATATGACATTCCCACCACCGGCACCAAGATCGGCCTTGAGTATAACCACGGCTCCGAGGACTGGATCACCTTTACCCCGGCCGCCGACGACATGTGGACAAGCAAGCTGGGAGTCCGCGGCAGCGTGTACGAAGTCTATGTCATCCAGGAGTTGAAACTGAAGCCTATTTCTTCGTGGCTGAGCAAGACGTTCTTCCGCATTGGCTATCAGTACTATAATTTCGATTACACCGGAAGCAACAGTTGGCTTGGCGCGCCGATAAAGATAGGCGATCTGAACAACATGACGCCGCAACTGACCGCTCCGCTGAAGAATGCCCAGGATCTCTACTTAACGTTTGAAGTTCATTTTTAGTTAGCATCTTTGCCTGATCAGGACGGGGGCGGCGCCACCGTCCTGATCAAAATGTAAAAAGGGGCACGCAGGCGCCATACAAACGTTTTCTATAAATAAGTCTGCGATTTATGAACATTAAACTTTGTTTTCTGAAAGATAAAAAAGGAGAAATGATATGAAACAAAAAGGATTTATTGTTTTATTAGCGGTCGCTTTAACGCTCTTGGCAGTTTCGCTGGCCGGGATCGCCGCTGCCGCCGAGCTGAAAATGGTCGGGGTGATAACCAAAATCGAGCTGGCCGACAAGGACGCAAAAACGGCAACGGCGACGCTCAAGGACAACAAGACGGAGCAGAGTGTTGTTATTGTTATCAATGACGAGCTTACCCTCGACAAGCTCAAGGATCATCGCATCGTTGAGGGCGATGAAATCCGGTGCAAGTATGAAGTTATCGATGGCAAGAATGTAACCACGTATTTCCGGAAAACGGCTGGATGCTGATTGGGAGGCTGCTGCCGGTAAAGCGGCGTCCCCCGTTTGAACAGATTGAAAGAGAGATGATCCGATGAAAAGCAATAAAGTTATGGCTGCCCTCTTGCTGGGGGCGTTGGTGGCTTCGCCGGCTTTTGCCAAGGAGCACCCCGGCAAGGAGTTTATCGAGCAAAACGGATACAAGGGGCCGGTTACCTGTGAGGAGTGCCATCCCGGCAAGGCAAAGGAATTCCTCTCCACCGTGCACTGGAAACACGCTTCACGTGTCACCAATGTCGAGGGGATCGATCCGAAGAAGGAATACGGAATGAAGAACCGTATTTACACGATGTGCAACGGCAATGACATCGTCAACAATCTGAAGGAAATACCGGTAAGTCCGCAAACCGGCAAGACAAAAATCACCGGCTGCAACGCCTGTCATCCCGGCAATCACTTAAGCGATGTGGGAAGCGTCGGCAGCGAAGCGGAAAGCGCAGTTGACTGTCTGATCTGCCACTCCAGCAGCTACGATTTTACCAAGCGCAAACCTTTTAAGGATGCGCAGGGCCTGGTGGTGATGGGACAGGACCGGAGCGTCAAGGCCGCGGCATCCGTCGGCAAGCCGGCAGTCAAAAACTGCATGGTCTGTCATGAATCGGCCGGCGGCGGAGTATTGGTGAAACGAGGGTTTTCTTATACAAAAGAAAACGACGTGCATGCGGCCAAGGGAATGGTTTGCGTCGATTGCCACAAGGCGGCCAACCACAAGATTCCCACCGGTTTTGATCCGAACAACTGGGCGAGCGACGGAGTGAGGGTCGCCTGCAGTGATTGTCATGGAGAGAACCCCCATAAGGAGCAGGCCTATAACCGCCATACCGCGAAGATAGCCTGTCAAACCTGCCATATCCCCAGAAACGGCGGCGCCATTGCGAAGGATTTTACCAAATGGGAGCAGCTTGCGGACAAATTTTACGAACCGGCCACCATCCAGGGCGACGTCAGGGCCACCATCCCGGTGTATGCCTGGTATAACCTGCAGGTGAAAAACAGCCCGGAGTTTATCGGCCCGAAGGGGAGCCGGAAGGACAAAAAGAGCAAAATCTATCCGTTCAAGGTCTTCCAGGGAAAGGCCTTCTTCGATAAAAAAACGAAACAGCTGATGTCGATGGATTTTGCCCCGCCGATGGCAACGGGCGACGCCCTGGCTGGCGTAGCTTCGGCGGCAAAGACTCTGGGAATTAAAAACTACGAGCCGACTCCCGGCTGGCAGACGCTCTATTTCGGGAGCAACCACCTTGTCACCAAAACCGGGGCGCTGACATGCACCAGTTGTCACGGAATCAGCGGGGTCCTTAATTTCAAGGCCCTCGGATACTCCGATAAGGAAATCTCCCGGCTGACCAGTCCCGAGATCTACCTCAAAAAGGTGCTCGAGAAACAGAAAGAGGACTGGTAGCTGAGAGGAGATATAATTAGTTGAATCTTCTCCGGAACGTCTTTCGGGGAAAGCCCTTTCTTTTCCAACTAAGGCTGGTTTTGTCATAGGCAAGGCCGGCCTTAGTCATCCTGAAGAACAGACGAATCAAAAGCTATTCCGAGCGAAAAATGTTTGGTTTTCGGATTTCATTGCCGATTTCTCAGTATTCATCTTTTGACATCCCAAAGGCAAGGCGATTGCAACGGATAGATTGACAACAGCGGATGTTGAATGTTATGAGGCGCCCAATGCAGTTAAGAAGGCTGTGTTTTTAAGAACAGACATAGGGAAGGGCTGGGAATCGTAAACGGCTTTGGCTTATTGCCAAGGGCCGGTACGCGAAGGCTTTTTCGACACTGCAGAGTTTCCTCCTTGCCTTAACGGCGTTGCTCGCCGTTGCCGGCGCAAAAGAGAATCCTTTGTCTTGTCCTCATCCCGATAATAGCAAGTAAGACGTCAGGCTTTGCGGATACGAACCGTCGGTTGCGGATAAACAGCCAGTTGTCGCTTTTTTCAGACTGCAGCGAGCGGCAGATTGGAAAAATTGCCGAATTTCAAGGGATAAAGCCTTGGGCGAGGAATGACAGGAGAAATGACAGAATGAAATATTGTTTCAGGATATCAGCTTTTATTACAATAGCCGCGTTGATAATGCTTGCCGGCATTCCGGCGCAGGGGGCATCCGGACAGAGGGAGTTGCGGATTGCCGACGGCACGGGAGACTGGGGGTATCCCAATCCGTTTGGACACTATCCGCGCGGCCCGGGATATATCCGAATGAGCTGGGTCTTCGATACGCTCGTCTGGAAGGACCAAAAGGGATACATCCCGGCCCTGGCTGATTCCTGGAAATACGATCCGGCCGCCATGACATTTACTTTTCACCTAAATCCCCGGGCGAAATGGCACGACGGCAAGCAGGTGACGGCGGAGGATGTTGTCTTTACGATCGGATATTACCGGAAGCACCCCTACCGCTTTATCAAAACGACGGGGATCGGCGCTGTTTCGGCAAAGGGCGCTCGCACCGTTCTGATAAAATTAGCGAAGCCCTATGCCCCGTTTTTGTCCGATATCGGCGGAACCATGCCGATACTGCCGAAACATGTCTGGGAGTCGGTGGCCGATCCGGAGAAATACCTCGACCCCAAGGCGTTCATTGGCAGCGGGCCCTACCAGTTTCGCGATTTTGACAAGACTGGGGGGAGCTATCTCTACGAAGCATTCCCAGACTATTATCAAGGACCTCCACAGGTGGAGAGGCTGATTTACGTTCGCTCCGGCAAACCGCTGATTTCGCTGACAACCGGGGAAGCGGATCTCGCCAATATCCAGCCGGAGATGGGTGAGTCTCTGGTTAAAAAAGGGGTGAAGGTTATCAGCGACGAGCGCGGCTGGGTAAAAAAACTCCTGATCAACCACCACAAAAAGCCTTTGAGCGATAAGCGGTTCCGTCAGGCGCTGGCGTATCTGATCGACCAGAAGGAAATCGTTGAACAGGGACACCGGGGATTTGCCACCCTGGCTTCTTACGGGCTGCTTTCGATCGATCACGATATGTACAACCCCGGCACGCCGACGTATCTGTACGATTTGCAAAAGGCGTCCCGGCTGATTGAAGCCCTTGGTTTCAAAAGGGGCAAGGATGGCTTTTTTCAGAAAGACGGGAAAAAGCTGAAGCTTGCCCTGCTTTCCTCGAATATCGCCGCGGGGGGAGAAAGCGTTGCCGACCGGGATGGCGAGATCATTAAACGGCAGCTTGAAAAAGGGGGAATTGCCGTCGAACTGGTGAATATGGAGCAGGCGACGACGGACGGCCGCATCAAAAAATGGGATTTTGAGCTGGCCATTTCCGGGCATGGCGGGATTTCCGGCGATCCGGTGATATTGAACGAGATGATCTCCTCCGTCTATGGAGGCGGTTCCGTCACGAGCGCCCGTTACGATGACAATGCCGCCTTGAACAAACTTCTGGAAAAATCACTGGTCGAGATGGACCAAGTCAAAAGGAAGGAAATAGTATATCAGATTCAGAAGATATATGCGCAGGAGCTGCCGGCGATCCCCCTTTACTACCCACAGACAAAAGCGGCTTACAACCCTCGCAAAGGCGTGGACTGGTTTTACACGAAAGGCGGCATTGCCAAGGGGATTCCGCTTCCGCAAAACAAGTTGTCGTTGATCAAACGTTAGGATTAAGGGCCTGTCCACAAATAACTTGGACAAGATTGCGCTCAGATTTGGGTTAGATTTGGTTGCGGCGATTGAACAAAACCGCAGACGTAGCAGCGCTACGGTGAGGATTTTGTGATTGAGCCACAGCCAAAGATGGCCCAAAGATGAGATGCAAGATGTTCAGGTTATTTGTGGACAGGCACTAAGGTGTCAGGCGCAAGGATGTTAATAAAAAACAATTCCCACAAGTTATTATCGGGGAGGTTCCGGGGCCGGGCAGTGGCGTATCTGCTCGCCGTTTTACTTCTGGTATTGATGAGTTACTATCTTCCCCGACTTCTGCCCGGAGACTTTGTGACGGCGATGTACTCCGGCTCGCCGGTTACTCTGACCGGAGAACAGGAAGCGGAACTGAGGGCGCATTATGCAGCCGGCGACTCTCTGGGACACTATCTTGTCAACCTGTTTTTTCTCGACTGGGGTTTTTCATTTGCATTCTTGACGCCCGTTTCCAGCCTGATCCTGGCCGCGCTTCCCTGGACGTTGTTTCTGGTCGGCGGGGCCCACCTCCTTTCGACGCTACTCGGATTTATTGCCGGCGTGGAGGCGGCCTGGCGACGGGGCGCCGTGGAAAAGGGTTTGGTGGCGGTCATGACTTTTCTGGAGGGAATACCGGAAATGGGAACAGGGGTGCTTCTTCTGCTGCTGTTTTCCCTCTATCTGGGGTGGTTCCCGGCGGCGGGCGGGGAAACCGCATACGCCGGGTATAGCCTGCCGCGCTGGTGCCTCGATGTTCTCCACCATACGGCGCTCCCTTTTATTACGCTCGTCGGGGCCTATCTGCCGGGCAGTTTTTTGCTGGCGCGGGGCGGCATGGTTGTCGTGCTGCATTCCCCGTTTATAAAAACAGCACGAGCCAAGGGGCTTCCACCGCTCCGGGTGCGGTATGGCCACGCGGCCCGCAATGCGCTGCTACCGGTTGTGACGCGCTTCGGACTGCGGTTTGCGTTCATGCTTACCGGGGCGCTTGTCGTCGAGTCCATATATTCCTATCCCGGTTTGGGGACGCTCCTGTTCAAAGCGATCTCGTTGCGCGACCTGCCGACGATCAGGGCGATCGTTTTGTTTTCTTCACTGCTGGTTCTTGTGATCAACATGGCGCTGGAGGTGCTGTACGAAAGGCTTGATCCGCGGGTGCAACATGAATTGTAGCCTTTTGCGGAGATTATTGAAGGATGGCTGGTTCCTGTTCGGAATCGCTTTGTCGCTGCTTTTGATGATGCTGCTCGCTGCGGGCGCCTGGGTTACTCCCTATGATCCTTACGACAACTCATTCCAGCCGCTGCTTTCGCCCTCGGCAGCACACTGGCTTGGCGTCAACGACGGCGGAATGGATATCTTCTCCGAGTTGACGCTGGGCGTCAGAAATACCCTCTTTTTCAGTTTGCTGGCCGGATTGGGAGGCCTGGCGCTGGGGATTGCCGTCGGATTGACCTCCGCGTGGAAGGGCGGTTGGGCGGATCAGGCACTGATGCGGTCGGCCGAGGCGCTGATGGCCATTCCCCCAGTCATGATCATGATTGTGACAGCGGCGTTTTTTCGTCCCTCTCCCGCGCTTCTTGCCTTCGTGCTTTCGCTGATTTCCTGGCCGACAACCGCGAAGGCGATTCGCGCGCAGGCGCTGGTCGTCAAAAGAAGCCTGCATGTGCGGGCTGCACGGGAGATGGGGGGGACAGGACGTTATATAGTGACCAGGCATCTGCTGCCGGAGCTGTTTCCGCTGTATCTGGTCGGCTTTGTCGCCAAAATGCGGATGGCCGTTTTCATGGAGGCGTCGCTGGCGTTTCTGGGGCTCTTTGACCCCGGCCGTAAATCGCTCGGGATGATGATCCGTTACGCCCTGCAGTACTACTACCTCGATATCTGGTGGAACTGGCTTTTGCCGCCGGTTATCTGTTTTACGCTGATTGTCATGAGCGTTACCTTTATAGCCATCGGCCTGGAGAAGCTTTTTGACCCGCGTCTGAAGGAAGTTTGAACAATGGTTAATCTGGAAAATCTGAGTGTAATCTATCGGGAGGGCGATCACGCCCTGCTTGCCATAGACAGGGCGACCTTAAGTCTGAAAGCGGGGCGGGTGACGGCGCTGGTTGGAGAGTCAGGCTCCGGGAAAACGACGATCGGAAACGCGCTCATGGGGCTGCTCCCGCAAAACGCCTCTGTTGAAGGCAGCATTCGCTTCCACGATACGGAATTGACCTCGCTTGACGAGGAGTCTTACCGCCAGATCCGCTGGCAAAAGGCGGCGATGGTTTTTCAAAACGGTGCGGCTGGTCTGAACCCCGTCCAGCGGATCGTCGAGCAGGTGGCGGAGCCGCTGATCTACCACCGGAACATGAAAAGGGAAGAGGCAGTGGAAATTGCCGGGGAGAGGCTGGCTTGCCTTGGTCTCTTTTCCGAAACGATCAACCGCTATCCCCACGAACTGAGCGGCGGGCAGGTGCAGCGGGCGCTGTTCGCGATGGCGCTTGTTCTCGATCCGGAGGTCTTGATTCTTGATGAGCCGACTTCCGCGATGGACGCAGCCTTGAAGGGCTTCATTGGCGGCATGATCAGTGATCTTAAGGAAAAGGGCGCGGCTATTCTGCTGATTTCCCATGATTTGGAGCTGGCGGCGAAGACGGCAGATGAGGCAGCATTGCTCTATCTGGGGCAAATCATGGAAATTCTTCCGGCTCGCGATCTATTGCTGCAACCTTTCCACCCCTACACGCGGGCCCTCGGCCGTTCCTTTCCCGCGATGGACGCAACCCGCGATCTCGGCGGGATGCGCGGCGACGCCTTCTACCGCTACACGCACGTCCATCGGCTGAAGGAAGGGGCCATGCAGCCCCATATCCATATCGCGACCGGCGGTGACAAGGAAGAGGGCGGTCATGCCCCGGCCTCCGGCTGTCTGTTTAGGTCGCGGTGCACCCAGGCGGTGGACGCTTGCCACAATTCCCATGTTCACCTCGCACCGGTCGGCGCTCATCAGGTGCGCTGTCTGCGGGGCGGCATAGTCTATTTAATGAAGTTTGATAAAATAACAAAGAGTTATGGTACGTTAACTGCTCTTGAGTCTGCGGATCTGACGATTCATGCCGGAGAGATACTGTCGATCGTGGGGGAAACCGGCTCCGGGAAAACCACGCTGGCGATGATCGCCGCGGGTGCGCTTGCGCCTGATTCCGGGAAAAGGGAGTTCGCGGGACGCGACATGGACCAATGGATCAGGGAGGATCGCCTCTCCTTTTCTTCCCATATCGGAATTATCTACCAGAGTCCGGCGGAGTCAGTCAGTCACCGTTTCACCGCCTTCGACATCGTCGCCGAGCCGCTGCGAATACAGAAAAATAATCATCATCACACACATGCGCCTGCTCCTGATACCCAGACAGTTGTTCATGCTCATCCGTTTGCTGCTGCACATCCCCCTGCATCTGATGACAGCGGGGATGCGCATGAGCAGGAATTGTGCCGCCGGGTACTCGCGGCGATGGCGGAAGCGCACCTGCCGGTTGAGCCCGATTTTCTGAAGCGCCACCCGCATGAGCTGAATATGGGAACCATCCAGCGCCTCTGCATTGCCCGCGCGCTCGTGCACGAACCGACGCTCGTTATCGCCGACGAGCCGACCAGCGCTCTCGATCCCAGCGTGCAGGCCAAGGTAATGAAAATGCTGCTCAATCTGCAGACGGAAAAGGGGCTGACGATGATTTTCGTCACCCATGACATCGCCCTGGCCCGCAAGATCAGCGACCGGATCTGCGTCATGCTTTCCGGCCGCATTGTCGAGATCGGTCCGGCGGCGAAGGTTGTCGGCAATCCCGGCCATCCCTACACAAGAGGTTTGATCGAGAGCGCCCGCGGCGGCAAACTGATGAAGCAGGCGGGCGCAAGGAATGCAACCGCCGGCGGCTGCCCGTTCGCCGATCGGTGCGACCGTCAGACCGATATTTGCCGCCGGGCTTTTCCGACCTCCGTCGAACTGAGCGGCGGATCGCATTTTGTTTGGTGCTTCAACCCGTGATTATGCCGTCTGCAGCTCGCAGGCCATCAGGGTGTGCTTGCACAGGACCGAAGTGGTAACGGAGCCGACGCCGGCGGGCACCGGGGATATCTTTGCCACGATGGGTTCGGCTTCGGCGAAATCGACATCGCCGCAGTATTTGCCCGGGTTGTCCGGATCGGCGTTAATGCCCACGTCAATCACTATCTGGCCGGCTTTGACGAAGTTGCCCTTGATCATTTTTGCTTTTCCCACGGCGGCAATCAGTATCTCACCGTCCTTGCAGACGTCCGGCAGATTTTCCGTCCGGGAATGACAGATGGTGACCGTGGCGTGTTCGCGCAGAAGCAGCATGGCAACCGGCTTGCCAACGACCAGCGACCGGCCGACCACCGTGCATTTCTTACCCTTAAGCGGAACCTTGTAGTGGTGCAGCATCTCCATGCAGGCCGTCGGGGTGCAGGGCGCAAAGCCCGTGGGATCGTCGGTAAAAACCTTCGCGGCGCCGCCGGTGGTCAGACAGTCCACATCCTTTTCCACGGGGATCAGCTCCCTGATCTTTCTGCCGTCAAGATGCTTCGGCAACGGGAAAAACATCAGGATTCCATGCACATCCTTTTTTGCGCCGACTCCGGTTACGGCCTTTTCCAGCGCGTCCTGCGCGATATCTTCCGGATATTCGAATACCTCGGACTCCATCCCGACGGCAGCGCAGGTCTTCTTCGCGCCGCCTTCATAAAAAAGATCGTCCGGCCTCGCGCCTACCCGGATTATCCCCAGTTTGGGGGATATGCCGCGCGCCTTCAATCCGGCTGCCTTTTGGGCAAGTTCCGCGTTTATCGCATCAGCTACAGGTTTCCCTTTAAGAATCTCCGCCATTTATTCTCTCCTTATTTTTTCAGTTTGGAAATAACCAGATCAAGGGTTTCATCCGCCAGCTTTGATCCGTCGGCCAGAAGCTTGTTCATTTCCGCACGCGTTTTTTCCAGAAAAACCGGATCCTTGATGGTGTTCAAATTGATTATCACATTCAGGCTGCCGGCGATGAGCGCGCTCTTCAGAAAAATCACGCCGCAGCCTACGTCGGAAATGGCGAGCATGCTGCCGATTTGCCCCATGCGGCTGTGGATCTTTATCCCTTCATAGGCGCTCCGCATGATCTCCAGCGGAACCGAGCAGGCAATCTTGCTGCACTCCTCGATGGTCGCCTCTTTCTGCTTAAGTTGCTCCGGCGTGTCTTTTGGCAATCCATAAGCCTTTGAAAGGGGACCGAAAACCTCCGCGTCTTTATCTACAAGGCCTTGAAGCTGTTCGATCACGGCATCGCCGCGTTTAAGGAGTTCCTGCACCTCGCCTTCAACCTCTGCGTACTTCTTTTTGCCGGTGGTAAGATTGCCCACCATGTTGCTGAGGCACATCCCGATGGCCCCTCCCAGCGCGGCTGCTCCTCCGCCGCCGGGCACGGCAGCCTTGGAAGCGAGTTCGGACAAAAAACTTTTACATGAATTATCAAGCATCGCCATGGTCGTTTTCTCCTTCTATTTTTTTGATAAAAACCTATTTCTTCGCGGATGGGTATAGAACGAGGGAAATTTGTATGTCAAGGGATATTTGCCGGGGAATGGGTGTGCCGGCTAATGATTACTGGCCAATTATAGAGATTAAGCGCTGCTTTCACAGATGCGGCAAAACTTAATACACTCAGCTTCTTGTCTTGGATAGTGAGAGAAAATCGCTCCTGCTCATACCAGACTTGCTTTCGGGATTAAGGGATGATAATCCTTGAAAAAAGTATTTTTCATGAAAGGAATTTTGTTTTTATGGCAATGAAGGCAAAAATTGAGAATGTTGCGATTATCGGCGCCGGCGCCCTGGGAGGCGCTTATGCAAGCATTTTTTATGAGATGGACAAGCGGTGCGTATCGTTTATTGCCGCAGGCGAGCGCTATGAGCGGCTGCGGCGGGAGGGGATGGTTGTCAACGGGAGGCCCTGCAACATTCCGGTTTCCCAGCCGGATGATTTTCTGCCTGCCGCAGATCTGATCATCGTTGCGGTAAAACAGCATCAGTTAGACGATGCCATTCGCGACATGAAAATGCGGGTCGGGCCGCAGACTACAATCATCTCCGTCATGAACGGCATTGACAGTGAAAAGGCAATCGGCGCCGCGTACGGAAAGGAAAAAGTCCTGTATGCCGTCGCGGTAGGCATAGATGGCGTGCGGGCCGAAAATAGAGTTGATTTCCGGCAGCAGGGGAAGATCATATTTGGAGAAGCAGTGAATTCCTCTATTTCTGAGCGGGTGAGGCGGGTGCAGGATTTTTTCAACAGGGCGGGGATCGTTTTTGAAACGCCTTTGGACATGATCCGTATCCTCTGGTGGAAATTCATGATCAATGTGGGGATCAATCAGGCATCGGCTGTTTTGCGGGCGCCCTATGGCGTTTTCCAGCCCCCCGGGGAAGCCCGGGAACTGATGGAGTCGGCGATGCGGGAGGTGATCATGCTGGCCGGCAGGGAAAACGTATCCCTTTCCGAGGATGATATCAACGCCTGGGGGGTGGTTCTTGCCGGTCTGAACCCGGCGGGAAAGACCTCGATGCTCCAGGATGTCGAGGCGGGCCGAAAAACGGAGGTGGAAATGTTTGCCGGCAAGGTTATTGAGCTGGGGGTGCGCCACGGCGTTTCCACACCGGTGAACCAAAGACTGTCTGAGATGATTGGGGCGATTGAAGCGGCAACTGGCGACAGTCACTGACTATTTGTATGAAAATCCCCCCATCCCCCCTTTGCCAAAGGGGGGCAAGGGGGGATTTTCATGCTTCGTTGTGCCCCATGGGCATGGGGGTTTATATGAAAATAAAATTTGTGTAAACAATATCAAAACGTTACATTGTGGCGTTTTTGGGGCTTCAGGCGACCGCCTGCGGACGCGACGGAGCGCGTCCCTCCAACTGAAGGCAAAGGGGCAATTCAGACCCTGAGCCTCCAGCCTTCAGCTTCTTCGGAAAACAGGCGCTTATTTGCCTGCCATCATTGCTTCTATGTCATCCTGGACCGAACCAATCGGTTTGATGTTGAACTTCTCGACGAGCACATTGACTACCGCCGGGGAGAGAAAGGCCGGCAGCGTCGGACCAAGGCGGATGCCCTTCACGCCGAGGAAGAGCAAGGCGAGCAGAACGGCTACCGCCTTCTGTTCATACCAGGCGATGTCGTAGGAGATCGGCAGGTCGTTAATGTCGGCCAGTCCGAAGACCTCTTTGAGTTTCAGGGCGATGACGGCCAGTGAATAGGAATCGTTGCACTGACCGGCGTCGAGGACGCGGGGAATCCCGCCGATGTCGCCGAGGTTGAGCTTGTTGTAGCGGTATTTCGCGCAGCCCGCCGTGAGTATAATCGTATCCTTCGGGAGATTTTCCGCGACCTCGGTGAAGTAACCGCGGCTCTTCTGGCGGCCGTCGCAGCCGGCCATCACGACAAAGCGCTTTACCGCCCCCGATTTTACCGCGGCGATGACCTTGTCGGCCAGGGCCAGCACCTGATTGTGGGCAAAGCCGCCGACGATCGCGCCGGTTTCCAGTTCCTTCGGCGAGGCGCACTTTTTGGCAAGGGCGATCAGCTCAGAAAAATCCTTCGCGCCTCCCTGGGTGCGATCGGGAACATGCTTTGCCCCAGGATAGCTGGGAACGCCGGTCGTAAACAGCCGGTTAAGATAGGTATTTTCCTTTCTCACAGGAATGAGGCAGTTGGTGGTAAGCAGGATCGGTCCGTTGAAAGACTCGAATTCCTCGTTCTGATGCCACCAGGAACTCCCGTAGTTGCCGACGAAATGGCCGTACTTCTTGAAGGCCGGGTAGTAGTTGGCTGGGAGCATTTCCCCGTGTGTATAGACATCCACGCCGGTGTTTTCGGTCTGCTTAAGCAGCTCTTCCATGTCCTTCAGGTCGTGGCCGCTGATCAGGATGCCGGGGTTCTGGCGAACGCCGATATTGACGCTGGTGATTTCCGGATTGCCGTAAGCCGTGGTATTGGCCTCGTCCAAAAGCGCCATCGTGGTGACGGCGGTTCCGCCGGCCTTCATGACCAAGCCGACCATCTCATCCACCGACAGATCTTTGGTGGTCGAGGCGAGCGCCTCCATGATGAAGTCGTCGATCTCGTCCTTGTGAAATCCAAGCACCGCGGCATGTTCGGCATAAGCGGCCACGCCTTTGAGCCCGATTGTCAAGAGTTCCCTCAAGGAACGGACGTCCTCGTTTGCGGTCGCCAACGCCCCGACGGTTTTGCCCTTTTCAATAAAGGCGGCTTCATCGTCGGCAGTCCAGGTCGTCGCTTCGGGCAGCGTTCCGTCAAAATCACGGCCGTTTTTGGCCTTCCAGGCGGCAAAGAATTTTTCCCGGAGCTGATTCCGGCGGCGGAGGGCCTCCCGGATCAGGGCGACAAAGCGCTCGTTATCCCAACCGGCGTTGGTGATGGTGGAAAATAGTCCCTGGGAGATAAAAACACTGTTAGTCCGGTCCGGGGCGCCCAACTCCTTGAGCTTTTCCCCATAAACCGCCATCCCCTTCAATACAAATATCAATGAATACTGCAAGTCGGCAGTTTCCTCCGGTTTTCCGCAAACCCCCTTGATCGTGCAGCCGCTGTTTTTGGCTGTCTCCTGACATTGAAAACAAAACATGGTTATTCTCCTTTCGTTAAAAAGCGTTATTGTTGATGATATGCCGCTTGCCGGAAACTTGTCCGACTGATCACCTATGCGCCCGAGCAGACGTGGAAAAATCGGCTTCGTCTGCTACGGTTCCTGTGTGTCCCGGATGGCTCCGTTAATCTCGCGCGCGAGGTCGTCCAACTTATATCCGTATAGTTTCGCAGCGTCTTCCAAGGTGTGAAATCCCGCCGCCGGGCAGCCGACGCAGAGCATCATCCGTCTTATAAAGACATTTGTTGCCTGCGGATTTTGTTTAAGTAGATCGTTGATCGTCATTTTATAAACATTAAGCTCCTTTTTTGTTCTAAGCTTCATTTTGATCGAACAATAATGCATTCCATGAAAGTTGTCTTTGCGCTGGCGCAAAGAGTTGAAAAAAACTGGTTCATTATTTCATAAATATTTTGCGAACAGCCGGGTGAAAATATTCCACTCCTTGTAAGTCAATAGAAAAATTGTTTGTTTTTCTTGACACAACGATGGCTTTACCTTAGAGTCCACCGATAAAAAGAATAGCCGGGGGCAGACTTGGTGAGGCCTGTCAGCCAGCTATTTACCTCCGCAAATACTCAAAAAGGGATTTTAAGTCATGGCGAAAAACAAGGATTTCTACGAAATCATCAGAGGTATTATATCACGCTGCCAAGCAGTTCCCTATGACAAGGAGCTGATAAAGGCTGAGATAATGAAGGAACTTCAGGTAAGCGATTATCCTTCCGCAATTGTCTCCTACCTGTGGGGAGCCTATTACAACCTCGACGGCGATGCCCAAAAAGTATTTCTGGCAGGCGTTTTCTTTGAAATGAAAGAGCAGTATCCCAGTCTGTACGATTTTTTTTCCTTTTACTTCCAAAACAATACCCGTCGCCGGGGCTTTGACCGTAGGCTCGGTGAAAACCGCAGAAAAAGCTATTCCCTCGATTACTATAGTGGAAAATTTATTGAGAGGCGCTCGAAAAGGGAAAGAAGGAAAAGTCCCGAGACGAGGGAGGGCTGGACAAGGCTGGATCAATGGATAAGCGTTCCTTTCGAACCTGACGAGGCCTTTGCGGGGCAGGGGATGGGGATGCGGCCACCCGCGCAGGAGGGAGCGTTTTCAGAAAATGATTTCTTCCGCAAGGAGTATATAAGTCTTTATAGTATTGAAATAATTCTCACCGCCTTGACGGCGTACTTTGAAAGCTATATGCAGCCCGGACAAACGGCTTGGAAAGACGTTGTCAGCCCCGAAACGCTCAGGAGCGCCGAGACGGTTATGAAAAGGTTCATTGCGATGCTGGCAAAGGGTCAGAATGTAAACGCGAAGTAAACAGGGTCTATAGCGTGGATAAACAGACTTCTATAACATCGACAGAAAAACTTCTCGAAGTCATTCGCGGGAAGGCTGATAAAAGCCCGGTGCCTCCTGCTGTCCGCCAGGACCAGGTAATATTTCCCAAAAAGGAGCGCTTCCGGTTTCCGAGTCTTTCCGGCATGAGCCTGCAAAAAACGCACGTCACGGGGGTGTATATCTCGGTTGGCTTTCTTTACCTTGTAAAAACCAGAAAAACAATAACCGGACAGAGGGAAATATCCGAATTGAGACGTTTCGCGCTGCCTCCGGAAACATCGAGAAATACGCCTGAATTTTCAGCATTTCTGAGATCGTCGCTAAAAGCGGTTTGTGGTTCGCCGAAACAATCTGACCTGTGGGCAGGCATGTCCGCGGTTCATATTGATTTTCACCACCTGCGCATTCCGAATGTTCCGAAAAAGGATATAGCGAATGCCGTATATTGGTCGGTGAGAAAACAGGCCCCCTTTGACGAAAAGGAAGTTGCTCTCGATTTCGAGGTTCATGGCGAAGTTATCGATCAGGAAATACAGAAACTATCCGTTATGGCCTATACCGCGCCTCGTGGAGAGATTGAAGAACTCAAAAACCTCTTTGCCGAAGCAGGATGGCCGCTGAAGGGGATTGCAGTTTTGCCCTTCGCCACGCAAAATCTCTTTCGTGCCGGGTTGCTGATTGCCGGCGCAGGAGCGACTGCCGGCCTCTTTATCGGAAACAATTTTTCCCGAATCGATATTTATGCTGGAAACAATCTTGTAATGACCAGGGACATCAAAGCGGGAACGGGTAGTATTGTTGAGAGTCTTGTCGATGCCTTCAATGAACGTAAAAAGGACCCACTGACGTCTCCGATGAATGTAGAACAAGGCAGAAAAATCGTTTTGAGTCTGGGAGGAGAAGCCCCACCCCCAGGGGAGGAAAGAGATGGAGCAGAGCTGTTAAACACCGTTTTTAATCTTGAAAAAGGGGATGTTGTGACTATGATCCGGCCGGCCCTGGAGCGGCTGACGCGCCAGATAGAAAGAACTTTCGACTATTACACAACGACGTATGCCGGCAGCAGGATAGAAAAAATTTATGCATCCAGCTTGATTGAACTCTATCAGTCCCTTGTGGATTATGTCAGCACCCAGTTGGGGATCCCTGTTTTTTTTCTGAATCCGCTTGCCGGGGAAAAAGAGATGGTGCTACTGGAGGCCGCCAGTTTGAGTCTTACTGAGAAAATTGCCTTCGCTCCCTCCATCGGGCTCTCCTTCTCGGACAATAGCCGGACGCCGAATCTGCTTTATACGTATAAAGATGAAGAAAGAGCAGAAACGGTCACACGGATAAACAGGGGGATATTTACCGTCTTTATCCTCCTTGTTTTCGTATGCTCCGGAATATTCATATACCAGAATAAGATGATCTCCCGGAAAAGGTCCTCTCTTGCCGTATCCGAGACTGAGTTAGCGAGTCTCGGAACCCCGGCCAGTCGTGAGGAATTGATGAGTATGGCGGCGGCAGGCGACAAAGAAAAAAAGTTTTTGCGAAGCTACGCGGAGCGCAATCTATATGTGCTGCTGCTGGGGGAACTGTCGGCACTGACGCCGACGGGCATCCGTCTTGTCAATCTGCAGATTGGGCCCCAAAAATCGGAAAAGAAAACAGAGGGTGTAGCTGGCGCCGGGGGGGGTGGGGAAAAAACAGATGCCGGTTTGATAACAATGGAAGGGCTCGTTATCGGCGACCGCAGGTTTTTCGAAACCACGCTCGCCGCCTACGCGCTGAAGCTTGAATCCTCTCCGTTTTTCCGGGGGGTGATCATCACAAACAGCAGTATCGTTCCTTATTTAAAAGGTGAAACGCTCCATTTTACCCTGAGCATGAAGAGGGAGAAAGATATAAGTGGCTGATAAAAAAGTAAGTATGGACATCCCTGGACAAAGCATCCTTTATTTTGGGCTTTGTCTGCTGGGCATTTCAATTTTCATATTCGTGGGCATCCTGCCGACGTTCAAAGAGGGCAAATACCTCGACAAGCAGACGATGGCCGTAAAACAAATGCTTCAGGAGCAGAAAATATTACTGCCTTATCTGTTGAAAATGAAAGAACGCAGCGGCCAAAAAGATCAGAAAAAACTTGTGCTGCAACAAAAAGGCAAATTGGCGAGTGAGGAAATAAAAATCATCCCCGTAACCCTGGCTGAGAAGGCAAAGATGAGCGGAATGACGATCGTATCAGTGACGCCGACCCTTACGCGGCTGTCGGGGAAGGATTCGCTGTTGCCGGTAGATATTGTTTTACGCGGGAAGTTCTCTGATTTTCGGTTATTTTTGATAAATCTCGGGGAACTTTATTGTCTCGACAGGATAGACGAGATGTCTATTCAACAGAAACCAGACGGCAAAGAATACCGACTCACCTTGCTCATTGCGGTCGGCTGAAGCGGAATTTTTGGATATGAAAAATCTGAAAAAAAGGGAAAAAATAGTTATCGGAATCGCGGCAGCCGTTATTTTATACGGGATCGTTGATTTCATCATACCGGCGAAAAAAAATAACCTGCGAGACTCGGTGCAGAATACCAGGGGAATTGAAGAAATTGTGGCTACCCTTTCTGCTGCAACAACAAAGGGTTACGAAAAAGAGACTGTGCGCCAGATTGCCGCAATCAGGGAAGAGAAATGGAAGGGCGATCCTTTCCTTGACGAGGACTCATATAAAAAATGGCTTCGGGTGAAGGAGCCGGCGGTGCCGGAAAAAGAAAAGCAGCCCCGCGTGTTTGTCTATTCCGGCTACATAGATGCGGGGCAAAAACGGCTTGCCGTCATAAACGATGTTGAATATCAGGAGGGAGACTCCCTGGAAATGAATGGTTTCGACAAGAAGTCCAGTGTTTATAAATTGAAAAGCATTTCCCCGGAAAATGTCGTCATTAAAAACACGACGACCGGCGAAAAAATAACTCTCCCCTTAAAGGATCTTATTAAGGGAGGCCATGATGGGCGCAATGAGTAAATATAGACAAAAAGCAGCTAAAGCCATAATCGTCTCGGCGTTGCTTGTTTGCGGCTGCGGGGGCGCAAAAAACGTCGAGAAAGACCCCTTCTTCGAAAAATGGTCCACAATGGCGGAAAAGTCGGAAGGCCACACCCCGGCTTCGAAGACGCTGAAAAAGGATATCGTTACGGAAATCTTTGGGGAAAAGGAAAAAACGAGGGGTGCGGCAAAGACCGAAGCCGACGCGGAACTGCCCATAATGCCGGTGAGTGTGAAGTTTCGTCAGGCCGATATCAAAACGGCGCTTCGTTCTCTGGCTAAAATAGTCGAGATGAACATGATTGTTAAAAATGAAATAAAAGGGGAAATAACGGTCGATTTCAACAATGTTCCGTGGGATCAGGCGTTCAGAAGCATACTCAACACCCAGGGATTGACCTTTGTCCGGGAGGGAGACATAATCCGGATCATGACGCCGGAAGATATGGATCTCGATCTGAAAAAAAAGACACGGGAGCTGGGGGTTCTTTGGGTGGAACCATTGCTGACCGTTGTTGTTCCTATTAATTATGCCATCCCCAAGGACCTCAAGGAGACGATTGAATCCTTCCTGACCCGCGGCAAGGATGACAAACCCCGCGGTTCGGTTCGTGTTGACGGACACAGCAACTCTCTTATCATCTCGGCAATCAGGGATGACCTGGAGAGGATGATGCCGATCATCGAGACGATCGACAAGCCGACCCCCCAGATCATGATCAAGGCAAATATAGTTGAAACTACAAAGGAAACGGCAAGAAAGCTTGGCATTCAGTGGGGCGGCATGTACGGGCATACGGTAGGGGGGCAGGCCCTGTACATAACCCCGGGAGGTTCCGGGGGAACCGCCGTTTCTCCCGGCTCAGCCTTTTCGGGTAATTATTCGCCGAGTTCCGGTTCTTCGGGAATAGCGGGGCAAGGATTCGGGGTTAATTTCCCGGCAGCCATGACGGGAGCAGCATCCGGATCTTTAGGACTGATCTTCGGCACTATCGGAGCGAATATTCTGGAGATGCAGTTGAACGCCTTGCAAGCCGACAGCAAATTGAACATTCTCTCCAGTCCTTCGATAACAACACTCGACAATCAGAAGGCATTTACGGAAAATGGCGAAAAAATCCCCTTCTCGACAATTGATACGAGTGTAAACCCCCCGATAAGAACGGTGAAATTCGAGGACGCGGTGCTGCGCCTGGAGATCACCCCCCATGTAATTGACGGTCAGAATCTGATGATGAAGATCCTTGTGAAGAAAGACGAGGTGGATATGTCCCGCACCGTTGAAGGGAACCCGTTCATCATAAAGAAACAGACCGAAACGACCTTGATCGTCAAGGATGGTGAGACAATCGTCATCTCCGGCCTGACAAAACAGCGCAATGCCTTATCCACGGACGGAGTTCCCGGTCTTAAGGACATACCCGGCCTCGGCTGGCTTTTCAAAGGCGAGGACAAAAGCGGGAAAATGGAAGAGGTGCTGATTTTCATTACCCCCAAGATACTCCCCTCCGTGTCGGCGGCAACCGGGGTGCCGGTGGACAGGGGCAAATAATTATCCGCTCCTATGGAAAATCAGGGAAGAGGGCGACAGCCATTCTTGCCGGAAAAAGAGAAGTCTGATGGATTATTTCAAAATTCTGAATCTTAACCGGGAGCCGTTTTCTAACTCCCCCGACCCGGGTCTCTTTTTTCAGTCGCCTGGTCAGTTGACCTGCCTGCAACAACTGGAACTCTCCATTCGCCTTCGCCGCGGTCTCAATGTCGTAATCGGCGAGGTCGGAACAGGCAAATCCACCCTCTGCCGTCAGCTTATAATCAGGCTGTCGGAATCCGAAGGAGAGCAGAGGGAAATAGAAACAAGCCTCATTATGGATCCCGCCATCAGCACACCCCGTGAATTTCTGAGTGTGGTTTCGGTGTGTTTCGGCCTCAAGCCCCCCTTAAAAATGGCAAGTGAGTGGCAGATAAAGGAGAAAATAAAGGAAACCATCTACCAGAAGGGGGTCGAGGAGAAAAAGATCATTGTTTTGATTATCGACGAGGGGCAGAAGATCCCTGTTTTCGCCCTCGAAATTCTCCGCGAGTTTTTAAACTACGAGACAAACGAAAGCAAGCTTCTGCAGATCGTCATCTTCGCCCAGAACGAGTTTAAAGAAATTATGTATGACCATAAAAATTTTCTCGACCGGGTGAATGGGTATTACATGCTTACCCCTCTGAACTTCCGGGAGACGAAGGGGATGATAGAGTTCCGGCTCCAGCAGGCGGCCCATCCCGCCCAAGTGCCGAAGCTCTTTACAAAACCGTCCTATTGGGCCATTTACGGGGCAACCGGTGGCTACCCACGCCGAATAGTCACCCTGTGCCATCATCTTCTCCTGGCGATGATCATCAAAAACCGGATTAAGGTTAACTGGTTTCTCGTGCGTGTCACCGTCGGAAGGGATCTGCCTGAAAATACCGTTAAGGGTGTATGGACAAAGACTTCAACTTTTTTGGGAGCATTTTTGCTGCTTCTGCTCATAGTGTTGTTTTTTTTCACCCGTATCTAAAAAGAGCTGCGGATGCTGCTGCCCCTGTCCGGTATTGAGGGGCGCTGTTACTTAGAGAATTTTAAGCCATGATCGTTAAAAAAAGACTTGGGGAAATATTGATTGAAGAGGGGCTGCTGACGCAGGAACAACTGCAGAGCGCCCTTGCTGAACATAAAAAAGACAATCTGAGACTGGGGCAGTACCTCTGCAGGCAGGGGATAATCGACGAAAATCAGATGGCGGAAGCGCTCAGCAGGCAGTTGAAGATCGCCAGATACCATCCCAGTCGTTACCCGATAAATATTGATATTGACGGGTTCATTACAATCGAGACTGCCAGAAAATTCCAGATTGCCCCGCTCAGGAAGAAGGGTCGGCTTTTAACAATCGCGATGGTCGATCCCCTTGATATCAATGCCCTCGATGCCGTCGAAATTGAAGCCGATGCCGAGGTCGAGGCGGTTGTCTGCACGGAGCGGGAACTTAACCAGTTGCTCAGCGGCATCTACGGCATGAAGTCGGGGATGAGCGGCGTCCTCGACGATATGAAGGTTGAAACTCAGCCGGCGACAGAAAAAGGCACCGAGCGGGAAGCGGAAGAGGTGAATATTTCCGCCCTGAAGGATCAGGCCGATGACGCGCCAGTTGTGCGTCTGGTGAACTCCATCTTCGCCCAGGCGATCCGCGAGGGGGCAAGCGACATCCATATCAGTCCCCAGCAGGCCAGCATCCAGCTCCGGTTTCGAATCGACGGCCGGTTGCACGAAATCCCCTCTCCGCCTAAGGCACTGTTGCTTCCGATCATTGCCAGGATCAAAATACTCGCGGGTGTGGATATCACCGTTTCGCGACTTCCTCAAGACGGCCGCTTCACAATCAGAATGGAGAGGCACGAGATCAATGTTCGTGTCTCAACGATGCCCACGATCTACGGGGAAAACGTTGTGATGCGGCTTCTGGACATGAGTGCCGGGGTTTATACCCTTGATCGCCTCGGGATGATAAAAACGGACCGCGACAAGATCGAGACGAGCAGTAAAAAGGCTTATGGGATGATTCTTAGCACAGGGCCTACGGGAAGCGGCAAGAGCACAAGCCTCTACGCCATCCTCGATGAAATGAACAGCCCCGATATCAACATCATCACGCTTGAGGATCCGGTCGAATACCGGATCGAGAACATTCGTCAGGTACAGCTCAACCGGAAAGCGGGGATGACCTTTGCCAGCGGCCTTCGGGCGATTCTTCGGCAGGACCCGGACATCATCATGATCGGAGAGATAAGGGACGCCGAGACCGCCCAGATCTCCGTCCAGGCCGCTCAGACGGGGCATCGGCTGCTCAGTACGATCCACACGAATGACGCCGCGGGGGCGATTACCCGCCTGATCGACATGGGAATAGAACCGTTTTTGGTTTCCTCCGCCCTTCTGGTATCGTTCGGCCAGCGTCTCGTCCGGACGAATTGTCCCTACTGCAGTGAACCTTATACGCCGCTCGCCAGCGTCCTCGAAGCGTGGGGGCTCAATAAGGCGGAAAACCCGAATTTCCGGCGCGGCAAGGGTTGTTACCAGTGCATGAGCACCGGTTACAAGGGACGTACGGGGCTCTTTGAGGTGCTCGTCAACGACGAGGCTATCCAGGAGATGATCATTAAGCGTAAATCCGCACAGGAGATCACCCGTGCCGCGGTAGAGCAGGGCCGTCTCAGAACCCTCAAGGAGGATGCTGTGGCGAAGATCCTCCAGGGGATAACAACACCGGAAGAGGCCGCCTCGGCGGTCATGGTGTAACGGCATGGCGACCTTTTCCTATACGGCAATCGACGAAAATGCTCAGACCGTCAAGGGAAGCATTGAGGCTGAAAGTATCGAAATTGCACAGAACATTCTACTTACAAAAGGATATATTCCTTCTCGTGTCACGGAGACATCCGATGCGGGCGGTTCTTTTTTCAGGGGACTAAAGGAAAGCCTTGGCAGTGTGAAGATCGGCGATCTGATTATCTTCACAAAGCAGTTTCGTTCGATGATGGCAGCCGGGGTGCCCATCATCAGACTTTTGCAGGTTCTCGAACACCAGACGGAAAACCGAATCCTGCGGGGGGTTGCCGCGGCAATCAGCAAGGATATCCGGGAAGGTTTCAGCCTTTATGAAGCGATGAGGCATCACCCCGCCGTTTTTTCACCGCTGTATCTGAGCATGATCCGCGCGGGCGAGCTAAGCGGCACTGTTCCTGATATCATGAAGCGGCTCATCGACATTATTGAGCATGAGGCGAAGATAAAGTCCGATATCAAATCAGCCCTTCAATATCCACTTATTGTTGTCATCACAATGGTGATAGCGTTTTTGATCCTTCTGACCTTTGTGGTTCCGAAATTTGTCACGATCTTCGCGAAGGCCGGGCTCGCCTTGCCCTTGCCGACGAAAATCGCCATGCTTATGTATAGGGGACTCGCCGATTACTGGTACATCCTCATTTTCGGGACGATTGGTCTGCTTATAGCCCTGCGCCTGTATGTAAAGACGCCTCCGGGGCGTTACACGAAAGACCGCATTATTCTCAGTCTTCCGCTTTTCGGAACGCTTTTTCAGAAAGCGGCGATGTCCCGCTTTGCCAGTATCTTCGCGATCCTTCACGCGAGCGGTGTTCCCGTTATGGGGTCGCTTGAGGTATTGTCGGGGACGATCGGCAACGCCGCCATATCCCGCGAATTTGACAAGATAAAAGAGAGTATTCAGGAGGGGCATGGTATCTCCGAGCCTCTCGGCAAGGCTAAATACTTCACCCCGATGATTGTGGATATGGTCGCCATTGGTGAGGAATCCGGAAATCTCGAGGAGATGCTCCTCCATGTATCTTCCCATTACGACGACGAGGTCGCCTACGCGGTGAAGGGCTTGTCGGATATGATCGGTCCGGTTCTGATTGCGGGGCTTGCCGTTGTCGTCGGTTTTTTTGCGCTGGCGATTTTTTTACCGATGTGGGATCTTACCAAGATGGTAAAATGATGATAACTTTTTAATTATTATCGCTACAAAAAAGCTATTGCATCTATGAAGAATGTAATGTACTGGTAACGCCGGAATGTCTGATTACAAAAATCTTGAAGCAGTTGTGAACAAAGGTTGAGCAAAAAATATTTAAAAATGAACCAGTAAAGGAGGAAGATATGCAGAAGAAAACGAAATTAAGCAGTAACAGGGGTTTTACATTAATAGAAATCATCGCCGTTCTGGTGATCCTCGGCATCCTTGCCGCGGTGGCCGTGCCGAAGTATCTCGATCTTGCCAGTGAAGCCAGGATAAAATCCGCACAGTTAGCAGTTGCCGAGGTGAAGGGAAGGCTTTCGAGCGCACAGGCAAAATATATGCTGGCCAACAATGGCACTGCCCCGACCTCCCCGCAGTTGTTCACCTACGCAACAGGGGCAAGTGGATATGTGAATGCCACCAACCTGGCAAATGTCGGCGCCGATTACAACGTGGTCGTGGCAACAGGCACTCCGATCGCCATTACTGTTGACAAAGTGCAAGGCACCTCCCTTACTACCAATGTTGCCGGCACCTTCGCAGGGGCAGGGGACTAATATTGTCTGACGGTGTCAGGCCTTTTTATGAGGTGTCTTGGTGGTTTACGTAATAACGACGAAACTGCCGGGACACCTTTTCCTGTTTATAAGTAACAAAAAACACCCCGGTTTTAATAAAAATGGCCGATTTTGGCCGATTTGCCAATCTCTTGGATGCAGCAGCGGGAAGGGAGGTCTGTATTCAGGCTGCAATCCTGAATAAGCAAGGGAGAAGGCCTTTCCGGAGAAAGGAGAATAAATAATAATCATACCTGCATTTCGTAAAATATTCGATAATTTGACCAATCACAGATATTATCCCTTATCGCTAATCCTCCTGTTTTTTTTGGTTTCAGTCGGATATTTCATCGCCTGGCCAATTATGATGACCGACACCGATTTGTGGTATCACCTCGCAGGCGGGAGGTATTTCTGGCAGAACGGGGCAAGCGTCAACGACGCCTTTTTTTCGTACATTGCGCCGGCCAAGTCCTGGTACAATTACTACTGGTTGTTTCAGGCCATCATTTACAAGATATTTCAAGGTACGGGGTATTACGGCCTGATTGTCCTGCGCTGCCTTCTCTATTTTCTGACGGCGCTTTTCGTCTGTTTTTTCTTTATAGGCCGGCGCGAGAACCGGACGCGGACGGAACTGCTGCTCGGTCTTTTTTTGTTTATAGCCTGTACGCTCGTGATCCTCCCACGGGAATTGATCGTGCGACCGCACCTTTTTTCCTACCTGTTCATTGTTGTTTTTCTCTATATCCTCGAAAAAAGCAGAGACAAAATATGGGTTTTGCCCCTGCTCGGCATTTTGTGGGCTAATATCCACGGGATCGAATATCCGGTGATGTTTCTGATTGCCTTTGCCTACCTTGCAGAAATCTACTGGCGGCGGTTCAGAAAAACAGAGACTGGAGAGCCCGTGGGGAAAAAAGAAAAATGGCTGCTGATCTCCATATTTTACACAATTTTTATCACCCCCGGCATAAGCGGACTTGTCCAGACCCCCTTTAGCGTTTCTTTTCAGAATGCCGCCTACCAGCATCTGTATGTGGCGGAGCTTCTTCCCATCCCTTTTCAGCGTTTTTTTGTCTTTGCCCCCGTCACGATTTTGGGGCTGCTCTCTTCATTGCAGAATATCATTGTAATTCTGACGGCTGTTTTTGCGCTTGTCGGTCTGTGGAAAAAAACGTTGCGGATCAGCCATGCCGTCCTTTTTATCGGCGCCGGTTTACTATTGGCAAGGCACGGGCGTTTTACTTATGAATTCACGCTCTTGTCCATCCCGCTGCTCTATAGCGGCATATTAATGGTTGCAAAGAAGGATTGGCTTCCGCGCCGGGTTTTCGATATCGCCTTTCTGGTCGTGGCGCTTCTCATTCCGCTTCTGGTCTTCCACGGGATGATGGGCCGGCGGCCGGCTTACCCTTTTTCAGAGGCAAATCTTCCCGCCGGGGTCGTCCGGTTCCTGAATCAGCACGTCGCCGGCGGACGGATTCTCAACGAACCGAATACGGGAGGATACCTGCCCTGGGCGCTGGGACCTAAGTTCAAGATATTCATGGATATGCAGTTGACCATTTTCAGTGACACGGATTTTGCCTTTGCTAGCAACGCCTTCTCCGATGCCGGTGTCTTTAAGGCATTCATCCAAAAATACGATCCTTCTTTCATTTCCGTTTCCCTGAGCAGGAGCAATTTCGATAAGGTTGTCGCGAACGACTCGCGCTTCGCGCCTGTCTTCTTCGATCATGCGGAACTGCTTTATATCAATAAGACTCATTACGGCGCTCTTGTCGATAAGTACGAGTTGAAAGCCATCGATCCTTTCCGTTTTCGGGAGATCAAATATGAGGAGCTCAGCGCAAAGGTGCTGGCGGACATGTTTGCAGAAGCCTGGAGAATGCGAGCTGAAGACCCTGTCAATTACGGCGCGAATCACATCCTTGGCAGTATTGCCGTCGTCCGTCGGCAATATGATCAGGCCTTGTCTTATGCTGATGTAATTGTCGGGCGCTATCCCGATTTATCTCACGGCTACGCATTAAGGGCCGACGCGCTCTTCGGTATGGAACGCTATGAAGAGGCTGTACGCCTCTATGAAAAGGCTATGGAGTTGGGGCAAACGTCCAGGGCGGAAAACGTGTATTGGAATCTGCATATAGCCTATGCCAAGCTAAAGGAATACAAGAAAGCCTACCGGCTGCTTTCAAAGTATGTCAACCCATTTGGCCCGAATGCGGATTATAAGGAAATCTACCAACTGGGGGTATCCGCCGCGGCCGTCGGAAAGAGCAGGGAAGCTGCCACCTTTCTGAAAATTGCCCAAATTAAGGCCCCTTCCACTGATCCGGAGTATGTTCAGAAAATCGCCGCGCAACTGGGAGTCCTGGATATAAATATCCCTTGACAAGCAAAAACAGACACCCCTATACTTTCGACCGTCAAAAGCAATACCTTATAAAAAAAAGGGGAAAACCCATATGAACGGGATGAAAGGGTCATGTGCCCCACATCTGCGCGGCTTCACGATGATCGAGGTAATTGCCGTCCTTTTGATTGCCGGCATCATCGCTGCCGTTGCTTTGTCCAGGATAGGCTCCACTTCGAGTTACACCCTGGCGTCGGAAGTGGACATCCTGAAGATGCACCTCCGCTATGTCCAGTACAGGGCTTTCAGCGATGATGTCACCTGGGGCATGTCCTTTGCGTCTGGTTCCTACACCATGCAGAAGAGCGGAGTTACCGCGTCCGGCAATCTGCCGAACGAATCCTCTCCGACTCATACGCTGCCGGAAGGTTATTCGGTGACGGGGACGACGGTGGCCTTTGATGAATGGGGTAGCCCCGGGGCCGCCGATATCACCGTTACCTTGACCGGCGGAGGGGAATCGCGGAGTTTCACCATCACGAAAAACACGGGATTCATACCATGAGGGTATCGGGGAAAGCCGCGTTGCGGGGATTCACATTGATCGAGGTGATCGTCACGATTCTTATCGTCGCGGTTGTCGGGGCGATGATGTATTCGGTATTGGGGACGTCCATGACGGGAAGTTCCCTCCCTGTGGGCAGGTTGCAGACCTCACTGGCGCTGCAGCAGACGATGGAAAACATCATGGCCGATTTCCGGAAAAATTTCGCCGGGGATGTCGCCGGACTTAAAAACGCGATCGGGACGGAAGGCGCAAGCCAGAACAACGCCTACGGGCAGTATGACGTCGTGCACAACCGTTTCATCAAGTTCACCGGGCAGAGCGAGGATGCGTGGGCTTCCGGAGATCCACAGGACATCCTCAAGGTCACGATCAAAAACGGCAACAACGAAACGCTGACGGCGATCTTTGTGCAATAAGGGCGCGAACATGAAAAAGAGGGCCGAAAAAGAAAAGGGATTCACCCTGCTGGAAGTGATCGTTGTGCTGATCATAGTCGGGGTCATCGCCGTGGTGGCGGGCATGGGCATCGTTTCCGTGGTGGAGGGGTTTATCTTTACGAAAATGAATGCGGCCACGGTACAGAAAGGGCAGATTGCCATGGCCAGACTGTTCAAGGAGTGCAACAACATCAGCGCCGTGACTGCCGCCGGCGCCACGTCCATAACCTTTGATGCCTATAAGAACGGCGTTTTGGCATCCCACACCGTTGCGCTCTCGGGGAATACGATCACCTTCGACGGCGATATTGTCGCCGACCAGGTGAGCGGCCTCGACATCGGCTATTACGATAGCCACAACAGCGCCAAACAGTCGACCTGGGCCGCGACGCGGCGGATCATCGAGATCACGATCGGCCTGACGGGGGCCAGCGGTGTGGTTTCCGAGTTCAGGGAACGAGTTACGCCGCGAAATCTGTAGGAAAGAGCCTATGAAGGGAAAAACCGGGATGGCCAATCAAGCAGGGGCCTTGCTCATCAGCCTCATCGTGACGATGGTCGTTATCACCGTCCTCGGCTCGGGGATGCTCTACTTCACGACCACCTCCTCGTACGGAGAACTGTTTGCGAACCGCCAGGCCCGGGCCTACTACCTCGGGGAGGCGGGGGCTAACTACGCCTTCAAGCGTTTCATCGCCAACCCGGTTGCCAACGGACCTTTCGCGGCGCCGACAACCTTCACCCTGAGCAACGGGGATCAGTTCGCCGTGAAAACCTATGACCAGCCGGCAGATCCCACCCACCTGATCATCGAATCGACGGGCATCGTTTCCTCGGGCTGGTTCACCGCCCGCAACAAGGTCACCAAGAACATAATAAAGGCGGCGGCGGTCCTTCCCGGCCAGGACGTCCCGGTGCCGGTCGGGTTCGACACCAACACCGACACGACCCTCGATACGACCTGGAATGTCGCGCCAGGCACCGATGCCTCGATCGTGTCCACCGGGCCCTCGGACGGACCGGCGCTGCAACTCAAAGGGGATGTGAGCACTGTCAGCCTCAATTGGCAGGGTTCCTCGGCGGCCCCGGATCTTGTTGCCGTCTGGAACAGCAACGGGCAATTGTTGAGTTACACGATCCAGGTGAAGATTAATATCGATCAGGAGGGTAGCAAGGGAAGACATTATCTGGCGGGACTCTCCTTCCGCCTCGACAACACAACCGACGACTCCTACGGCGTGTCCTATTTCCGCTCCTACGGAACGGACGCGGCGAACAAGAAGCCGGCCTGGATCAAGAGCGCCGCCTTTGCCGATTTCCTCGCCAGGGGCATCAATAACGGAAATCTCTACGCCGTCTTCTGGAAAAAGATCGCCGGAACCTATACTGTCCTCGACTACCGCCTGCTAACGACAGGGGACGGCGTCATATCCGGGGGGAACCTGCTGCCCTGGTCTTCCCTCATTGTCAAGGTGGACGAACAGTTCTCCGGTCCTGACGGGGTGCGGCAGAATCATATTTATGCATATTTGGCCGGGGAAAACAGTTACCCGCGAGGTACGGTCAGTTGGACATTGACCGGTTTCAACGAGATTCTCTGGTCCCAATACGCCGGAATCCCCGCTTGGATGGGCTCCTCCGCCTACGCAGCAGGCAGCGTGGTCGTCCCCGACTCGCAGAACGGCCACTCCTATGTCTGCGTCACGGCCGGGACGAGCGGGAGCTCGGCGCCGAGCTGGCCTACGACCCGCGACGCGACGGTCGCAGACGGCACGGCAGTCTGGGCGGAGAGCAACAAGCTCATAGACGGAAGCCTGACCTCGGCTAACTTCGACACGCGAAGGCCCGACGAAATCGGGGTCCATGCATTCTATGATTCCAATGCCGCCAACGACCAGTTCTTTACGGATTTCGGCATGGTTCTGAAAGGGAGCGGCAGCGGGTCGGGCGGGGTTCAGTATTAGAGCTTGTCCGTAAATAAAATCAAAAGCAAAACGGGTACGAATTTGCTTTTCAACTTATATTGCTATTTGCGAAAAAATCTTGACAATAATTACTCATTAATATTACTGGAAAAAACAGTTTATCAGTGAAGCTGCCTCGGGTGCGCGGGAAAAAATGACAGCGGATTTTCGGGCCGGATGGGTTGCGTTTATCAAGCCTCGGCAGTTTTTCAAGGTTGGCGAGGGTTGGAGACAGCCGTTGGGAATGGGCGGATTGCCCCATGAATATAAGGGAGGAAAAATTAGGACGATGAAGACATTTTCGTTTACAGGGGCGCAGAGAATTGTATTTGGAAGGGGCAGTTTCGCCGGTTTGCCGGTGAATCTCGCTGAGTTGAAGATAACAAGGCCGCTGGTCGTGCTCGACGGCAGTCTCGCGGCGATCGGGTTTGGGGAAAAAATAGATGAATTGCTGAAAAAGGCGGGGATGGAGTTTGTCCTTTATGACAAGGCCTTGCCGGAGCCGCCGCTTGAGCTGGCCGACGACGGGGCGAAGCTGGCGCTGCGCAAAAAATGCGACGGGGTAATCGGCATTGGCGGCGGCAGCGCGATGGATCTGGCGAAGGCAATCTCCGTTATCGCGGCGAACAAGGGAAAGGCGGTTGATTACCTGGGGCTGAACAAGGTTCCCGGGCCGGGGCTTCCGAAGATCATGGTCCCGACGACCGCTGGAACCGGGAGTGAGGTTACGTTTACGGCGGTTTTCATCCGCAAGAAGCTTAACAAAAAAGAGGGGATGAACAGCCCTTATCTCTATCCGGAACTGGCGCTGCTCGATCCGGAATTGACGCTCAGCCTGCCTGCGCAGGCGACGGCGACGACCGGGATCGACGCCTTGTGCCATGCGATCGAATCATACACCTCGATCAACGCCTCGCCGATAAGCGAGATGTTTTCGCTCGAGGCGATTCGCCTGATCTCCGACAACATCCGGACGGCCGTGCATGACGGATCGAATATCGAAGCGCGCGAGGCGATGCTGCTGGGAAGCCTCTACGCCGGCTACGGTCTTGCAAATGCCGGCGTGACGGCGGTTCATTCGCTGTCTTATCCTCTGGGCGGGCGTTATGGCGTATCCCACGGCCTTGCCAATACGATCATTCTGCCGAAGGTGCTGGCCTTCAACCTTCCCGGGGCGCTGGAGAAATTCGTTGATGTCGCCGAGGTGATGGGGGAAATAGTTGATGAACTGCCGCTGCGGGAGGCGGCCTATCTGTGCGTTGAGGCGGTCGAGGCCTTGATTGAGGACTGTGGCGTAACGACCACGCTTCAGGATCTCAATGTTCCTGAAGAGGATTTCCCGCTGCTTGCCCAGGCGGCCCTGACGGTTGCCCGGCCCCTTGCTAACAACCCCTGCCGGATGACAGAAGAGGACATGATCGGAATCTATCAGGAGTGTCACGAATAAAGATGAGCTGACGCGCCGCTTAATATGTTGAAAAACGTAATTGATGGCGCTTAATTGAGACTGGAGGAGACGCAAAATGGCAGGAGCGGAACTGATTGGCAAGGAAGAGATAAAAGAGGTGATGGATGTTCTCGGCACGGGCGTTTTTGCCCGTTATGGCTTCGACAATGAACGCAACGATTTCTGGAAGGTGCGGGATTTTGAGCAGGCCTTCGCGAAATACAGCGGCGTAAAGTACGCACTGGGGGTGACTTCCGGGTCGGCGGCACTGAAGATTGCCCTTACCGCCCTCGATGTGGGACCGGGGGACGAGGTGATCTGTCCGGCGTTCACATTCATGGCGACCTACGAGGCGGTGCTCGAGGTTGGCGCCATCCCGGTGATGGGCGATATTGACGAGACGCTGAACCTCGATCCCGACGATATCCCGAATAAAATCACGCCGCGGACGAAGGCGGTGATCCCGGTCCACATGTGCGGCGCCCCGGCCCGGATTGACCGGATCGTGAAGGTCGCCAAAAAACACAAACTGCTCGTACTGGAGGATACAGCCCAGGCCCTGGGGGCAAGTTTCAAGGGGAAAAAACTGGGGACATTCGGGAACATGGGATCGTTTAGCTTCGACCATTACAAAACGATCACGACCGGCGAGGGGGGAATGGTCATCACCAATGATGTTGATCTTTACCATCGCGCCGAATGGTATCACGACCACGGCCATGATCATCTCTCGCCGGTCAGCCGGGCGCTGGACGGGCGGACGATTCTCGGCTTCAACTACCGGATGAACGAGCTGCAGGGCGCCCTCGGCCTGGCCCAGCTCCGGAAACTGGACCGGGTACTGGTCGCGCAGCGGAAAAACAAGGCGATGATCAAGGATGTTCTCGCCGCGGTGCCCGGGATGGGCTTCCGGCTGCTTCCGGATCCCGAGGGCGATTCGGCGACCTTTCTGGGTTTCAACCTCCCCGAAGAGAAGCAGACGCGGGCATTTCAGGCGGCGCTGAAAGCGGAAGGTCTGGATACGGTGCTGTGGAAGGACAATTTCTGGCATTACGTCCCGAACTGGGAGCATTTTCTGGCGAAGAGCACGGCGAATTCAAAAAAGCAGCCGTTTTCCGATCCGCGCAACAAGAAGACGACATACAGCCGCAAACAGATTCCCCATGCCGAGGAGCTGCTCGGCCGCACCCTGTTTATGGGGGTCAGCGTCAAGATGCCGGCGGCGAAAATGAAGTCAATCCGCAAGGCGATTGAAAACGCGGCGAAAAAGCTATAATGATGAGGCAATTGCAAAACCATTTGTCATTCCCGAATGTCTCTATCGGGAATATGGTTTTTCAAGCAGTTAGAACCAGATTCCCGCTCAGAATCGTTGCGGGAATGACAAGAATGGGGAGTTTTGCAA